>QYQG01000033.1 GCA_007280375.1 Betaproteobacteria bacterium | reverse complement strand
GGGCGGCGGTTACGCAACCATTGCAGTCTAGCGGCGTGCAGGTCAAGCCATTGGATGCGCCAGTCGGCGGCGGTGCGAATGCTGCAACACCCGTGGCGGCGGATACCGCTAAAAGCGCGGTCGTTGCGGCGCTGGCGCGGCCAAGTCAGCGGGTCTTTTTGTTTGATTATGATAGCGCCGTGTTGGCACCGGACAGCCATCAGGTCTTAGATGTGCATGGCGCGTATCTAAAGGCGAATAAAAAATCTGAAGTGTTGGTTCAGGGCCATACCGATGAGCGCGGTAGTCGTGAATACAACCTGGCCTTGGGGCAGCGTCGCGCCGAAAGCATTAAGCAGGCATTAGTGTTGTTGGGTGTTCCGGATGCACAGCTTGAGGCGGTGAGCCTCGGTGCAGAAAAACCAGTTTCCGAAGGGCATGACGAGGCGGATTGGATGAAAAATAGACGCTCTGTTTTACTCTATAAGGATGAATAAGTGATGTGTATCCGTGCGTTATTGATGGCGCTATTGTTGCAGGGGTTTGCGGGGTCTGTCTTCGCCGCTGAACCGGTGTCAACGGAATATCCCGCCAGCGTGGCGCAGATACAAGAGCGCGTGGCGCGCCTAGAGGCACAACTGCAAAATCAAGGGTTGTTAAATTTGTTGGCGCGACAGGAGGAGGGGCGTGCCGATATCAACCGCTTGCGGGGTGCGTTGGAGGAGTTCGCGCACCAGCTCAAGTTGGCAGAGAAGCGTCAGAAGGATTACTACCAAGAGCTCGATCAACGCATCGCACGACTTGAGAGTCACGTGGGTGCACCGGGCACGCCGGCGGCGGCCGTGAAGGATGGGGTGTCACTTCAGTTTTCTGGGGGGATCAAGGGCGCTGACAAGACGCCCGCCGCCAAACCTGCGCTGGCGGGTCCTGTGGCGGCGGTTAATAAACCTGTCCTTGCTCCTGAGTCCGTCGGCGGGGATGGTTTGGGTCTGTATGAGCAAGGATCCTCCCTGTTTAAACGGGGCAAATATCCGGAGGCTGTCGCGGCCTTTGACCGTTATCTGAAGGATTATCCGGAGGGCGAACTGGCGGCCAATGCGCTCTATTGGTTGGGACTGTCTCACTTGGCCTTAGAGGATTTTAAGCGCGCAGCCGAGGCGCAACAACGGCTGATCAAGGCCTTCCCAAAACATGACAAGCGCGCTGATGCCATGCTGAGTCTGGCGCGGGTGCAGGCCCGTCTTAAAAAGAATGTACAGGCGCGTGAGACCTTAGATCAACTGATCGAACAGTATCCCAAGAGCAAGGCCGCCAGCACAGGCCGCAAGCTACGCGCCATCCTCGACTGATGGCGGACGAGGCATCGACAGGCGTTGCGGTCACGCTGCGCATTAGCGAGATATTCTTTTCGTTGCAGGGCGAGGCCAGCCGGGTCGGCTTGCCGACGGTCTTTGTGCGTCTTACGGGGTGTCCGTTGCGCTGTGTCTATTGCGACACCGACTACGCCTTTTCGGGCGGCGAGACCCTGGCCTTGGCAGACATCCTCGCTCGTGTACAGGCCTTCCCGACCCGTTATGTCACCGTCACTGGCGGCGAACCCTTGGCGCAACGCGGGTGTCTAACCTTGTTGAGCGCGTTGTGTGATGCGGGCCTTGATGTCTCGTTAGAGACCAGCGGGGCCTTAGATATTGCGGCGGTCGATGCGCGAGTGGCGCGTATCGTCGACCTTAAAACGCCGGGGTCAGGCGAGGTGACGCGCAACCTGTGGGCCAACCTTGATCATCTCACCCCGCGCGACGAGATCAAGTTTGTCCTCACCGATGCCGAGGATTACGCGTGGGCGGTACAGCAGTTGCGTCAGCATCGTCTTCACGAACGCTGTGCGGTGTTGTTTTCTACCGTGCACGGGCAACTCTCGCCCACGCAACTGGCTGACTGGATCTTGCGCGATGGCCTGCCGGTGCGCCTACAAGTGCAGTTGCACAAGTTGCTGTGGACGGAGGCGAAAGGGCGATGACGGCCATGGGCGCGACACAGAAACGCGCGGTGATCCTGCTCTCTGGTGGGCTGGATTCCGCGACCACGCTGGCGATGGCGCAGGCCGAGGGCTATGTTTGTTACGCGCTCAGCGTGGCCTATGGACAGCGGCATTCGGCCGAACTGACGGCGGCGGCACGGGTTGCCGAGGCGCTGGGAGCGGCGGAACACCGCGTCGTACATCTGGACATCGATCAATTTGGCGGCTCGGCCTTGACCGATACGCGCATCTCCGTGCCTGAGACGCCTAGCACGGGCATCCCCATAACCTATGTGCCGGCTCGTAATACCGTCATGCTGTCCTTGGCCTTGGGCTGGGCCGAGGTCTTGGCGGCCGACGCGATCTTTATCGGCGTCAACGCCGTCGATTATTCAGGCTACCCCGATTGCCGTCCGGCCTTTATCGAGGCCTTCCAACGCCTCGCCGATGTCGCCACCCAGCGCACAGTGGAGGGGCCGTCTATCCGCATCCTCGCCCCGCTGATTGCCATGAGTAAGACAGAGATCATTCTTCTCGGCCTACGCCTAGGGGTCGATTACAGTCAGACGGTGTCGTGCTATCAGGCCGATGCCGAGGGTCGTGCCTGTGGCCGTTGCGATTCGTGCCGCTTGCGGCGTGAGGGATTCGACACCGCCGGGCTGGTTGACCCCACGCGTTATCGGATTGCGGCGGCGCGGTAGGTATATCTGTACCTAATCAAGGAGGGCTGACTGCCCCTACAATGCGTCACCTAGAACTCGCTGAGGAGATGAGATGACTACGGATATATCGGTGCTGAGTGCAATCGTTGTTTGGGGCGGGTTTTCCTTGGCCGTGGTGTTCGGTTATGTGGCGCAAAAAACGAGTTTTTGCACCATGGGCGCGGTCTCAGATGTTGTCAACATGGGCGACTGGGGGCGGATGCGCGCGTGGATGTTGGCCATGGCCATTGCGATCCTAGGCGCGAACATCCTCTCGTTTTACGGCCTGCTTAACTTAGCCGATACGATCTACACGGCGGGACAGCTTTATTGGGGCGCCCTCTTGGTGGGTGGGCTGTGTTTCGGCGTCGGCATGACCTTGGCCGGCGGCTGTGGGCAGCGCACACTGGTGCGCGTAGGCGGAGGCAATCTTAAATCGGTCGTGGTGTTTTTGTTTTTAGGCTATTCCGCGCTGGTAACGATGCGCGGTATCTTTGGCGCCTTCCGCACGACGGTCTTACAGTCAGAGCCATTGACCGTGCACCTGGGCGCGTCGAGCACCTTGCCCGCCCTGCTGGGGTTGGATGCGCAGGGTCAGCTACTGTTGGCGATCGTCATCGCCGTGTTGATGATGGGTTTTGTCTTCCTGAGCCGTGAATTCTGGCGGCAAGGCGATAATATATTGGCCGGGGTGGTGGGCGGTCTTGTGGTGCTGGGCGGCTGGTATCTGGTGGGCCACATCGGGTATGTCGAAGACCCCAACACCCTGGAGATGACCTATCTTGCGACCAACTCTCACCGCGCCGAGTCGCTGAGTTTTATCGGGCCGATGGGTTACACGATGGACCTGTGGGCCTATTGGACCGACACGCAAACGACGCTCACCTTCGGTATCGCCACGGTGTTTGGGATCGGGGTGGGGGCCTTTATCTATGCGATGCTGCATAGAACTTTTCGCTGGGAGTACTTCACCAGTCCTCAAGATCTTTTTAGGCATATAATCGGCGCGGTATTGATGGGTTTTGGCGGTGTGACGGCGTTGGGATGCACCATAGGCCAAGGGATTACCGGCCTCTCGACGCTGGCGCTCGGCTCGTTCATCGCACTGTTCGGCATCATCGCCGGTGCGGCGTTGACGATGAAGATTCAGTATTATCAGATGATGCGGGAGTAGTGGGTTGGTGGGTGTGAGGTCTGTCTTGCGTGTGTTTGCAGTCGCCTGCTGGCTGGGCGCGCTGTCTTTGGTGGTGGGCGTCGCCGGGGCGCAGGCCGCACCTAAGGCGATTAACTTCCAATTGACCGACCTCACCGGCAAGACCGTGCGCCTCTCCGATTACAAAGGCCAGTGGGTGTTGGTCAACTTCTGGGCGCCGTGGTGTCCCACCTGCCGTAAGGAAGTGCCCGAGCTCAATGAACTCGATGCGCGGCGTGACTTTGCCGTCATCGGCATCAGCATGGACTACGGCCCGGAGCCGGGCGCGGTCGAAGAGGCGATCCAACGCTTTGGGCTGCGTCTTGACACCATCGTCGCCGGCGGCTCGCGCAAAAACCCAGACAGCCCGTTCCGCCAGATTGGCCCGGTGGACTTTTTCCCGACCTCTTATCTCTATGATCCCTTGGGCGAGGTGGTGATGTACATCCCCGGGCCGATCAAGCTGTCGCGCATCAAGGCCTACATGGATACCTGGCGGCAGATCCACCCCGGAAAATAATCTGCGTTTCTAGCCTTAAATCTGCAATGTTTGATTGACGCGGCGGCCGATTTTTGGAATAATCTTGCGTCTTCCGGGGGCGGTAGCTCAGTTGGTAGAGCAGCGGACTTTTAATCCGTTGGTCGTGGGTTCGAATCCCACCCGCCCCACCAATTTTAGCGTGTCCGTTCGAGTGGTTGATCAAGCCACTCACCGAGTCACTCACCCAATCACTCGCAGCCCAGCAAAATCGGGGTTTGTCGTGTTGTATGTACGCAATACATGCATACGCCAAACCCCATTTTTTATTTTACGACCATGAAATTCATCGACGAAGCCTCTATCGAATGCTATGCCGGCAACGGCGGCAACGGCGCGGCCACCTTTCGGCGCGAAAAATACATCCCCATGGGCGGCCCCGACGGCGGCGATGGCGGCAAGGGCGGCGATGTCTGGCTGGTCGCCGACCGCAACCTCAACACCCTGATCGAGTTCCGCTACACCCGCACCTATCGCGCCCAACATGGCGAACGCGGCGGCTCGACCGACTGCTACGGCAAGGGCGGCACCGATTGCATCGTGCGCGTCCCGGTTGGCACCCTCGTCATCGAAGAGAGCATAGACGACGACGGCTTTCGCGTCACGGGCGAGACCATCGTCGATCTCAATCACGACGGCATGCGTTTCTTGATCGCCCGGGGCGGCAAGGGCGGTCTCGGCAACCTGCATTTTAAGACCAGCACCAACCGCGCGCCGCGCCAGCGTACCCCAGGCATCGAGGGCGAATCGCGGCGGATGCATCTAGAACTCAAGGTCTTGGCCGATGTCGGCTTGCTGGGGATGCCCAACGCGGGCAAGTCCACCTTTATCCGCGCCGTCTCGGCGGCGCGTCCCAAGGTCGCCGACTACCCGTTCACCACCCTCTACCCCAACTTAGGCGTGGTGCGTGTCGATCACGACCGCAGCTTCGTCATCGCCGACATCCCCGGTCTCATCGAGGGCGCGGCGGAAGGCGCGGGCCTAGGGCATCAATTCCTGCGCCATCTGGCGCGCACCCGCATCTTGTTGCATCTGGTCGACCTCGCCCCGTTTGATCCGGACACCGACCCGGTACACGAGGCGCGCGCCATCGTCGAGGAACTCCGCAAATACGACACGGCGCTGCATCAAAAACCGCGCTGGCTGGTGTTGAACAAACTCGACCTCGTGCCGGAGGAAGAACGCGCCGAGCGCGTCGCCGCCTTCGTGCGCGATTACGGCTGGGAAGGCCCGATCTTCTCCGTCGCGGCGATCAACGGCAACGGCTGTCAAAAACTGGTCTACGCCATCCAGTCGTTTATCGACACGCTGGCGCATGAGCCGCGTGCGGACGACGCGCAGGGACCCGAGGGTGCCTCCCTGTCTCGTCATTCCGGCGCAGGCCGGAATCCAGAAGACACCGCAGCAGACGAGGGCGAGGGCGAGGACGCGGCATGAGCTCCGTCATCGCCACGGCGCAGCGCATCGTCGTCAAGGTCGGCAGCAGCCTCGTCACTAACGACGGGCGCGGCCTAGACCATGCCCGCTTGGCGCGCTGGGCCGAGCAGATCGCCGCCTTAACCGCGCTCGGCAAAGAGGTCGTCTTAGTCTCTAGCGGCGCGATTGCGGAGGGCTTGGTACGGCTCGGTTGGACACAACGGCCGCAGGCGATCAACGAATTACAAGCCGCCGCCGCCGTCGGCCAGATGGGCCTGATCGAAGCCTATGAACGCTGTTTTAGCCGCCACGGTCTGCGCTCGGCGCAAATCTTGTTGACCCATGCCGACCTCGCCGACCGTGAACGCTACCTCAACGCCCGTTCCACCTTGCGCACCCTGCTCGCGCTCAAGGTCATCCCCATCATCAACGAAAACGACACCGTCACCACCGACGAAATCAAGGTCGGCGACAACGACACGCTGGCCGCCTTGGTCGCCAACCTGATCGAAGCCGACGCGCTCATCATCCTCACCGACCAACCCGGCCTCTACACCGCCGACCCACGCCAAGACCCCGCCGCCGAATTGGTGCGAGAAGCGCGCGCGGGCGATGCCGCCTTAGAACGCATGGCCGGCGGCGCGGGGTCTGCGATTGGCACCGGCGGCATGTTGACCAAGGTCTTGGCCGCCAAACGCGCGGCGCGCAGTGGGGCGCACACCGTCATCGTCAGTGGCCGCGAGGCGCGCGTCTTGCTGCGTCTGGCCGAGGGCGAGGCGATAGGCACCCAGCTCATCGCCAGCGCCGCCCGGCTAGAGGCGCGCCGCCAATGGCTGGCCGATCACCTGCGCGGGCGCGGTCGTTTGGTGCTCGACGCGGGCGCGGTGTTAGCCCTCACCACGCAGGGCAAAAGCCTGTTACCGATCGGCGTCACGGCGGTAGAGGGCGAATTCCAACGCGGCGAGGTCGTCGCCTGTGTCGATGCGACCGGGCGCGACATCGCGCGCGGGCTAGTCAACTATTCCGCGGCGGATGCGCGGCGCATCATCGGCCATCCCAGCCACGACATCGCCGCGCGCTTGGGCTATAGCGACGCGCCCGAACTTATCCATCGCGATGATCTCGCCGTTTTATAAACTCGGCCGCGCCGTCCGGCTCAGCGTTATTGCGTTGTTAGCGACAATGGGGGCGGCTGGAGCGGCGGACGGCTGGCAGATCGCGCCGGGGCTGTGGCAGTTTGACGCCGACCGTCACACCGAGGTGCGCATCTTCGGCGTTAAAAAACAGACCCATCACCAAAGCACGCGCTGCCTCAGCGCACACCCGGTGAACGAGGTCATCGCCAGCCTCACCGAAAAAGGCTGTCGCGTACAGACGCGCGTGGCCAAGGACGATGAGGTGACTTTAAGCGGCGTCGGTCAGTTTAGTTTCTTACCCGCGCAAGAGCTTCCCATGAGTGGCGTTTTGCAACGAATCAGCGCCAGCCACTTTACGCTGAGCCTAGACGCCGGGCGCAACGGACTGCGCTATCGCGAGGTCGCCGCCGTCACCCGCGTGGGCGACTGCCCTAGCGCGTCCGCCGCCGCGCCATCAGTACAAAAAGACCACTAAAAATACCGCATCAGGCTGTGCGCATTCACGCGCTAGGGGTATAGTGCGTCGTCCCCGCGCGGTTTAGCCCTGCGGATTTTAAAAAGCAAGTGTCCCACTAGGAGAGACAATGAAACTCAACAAACTCATCATCGCCCTCGCGGCATCCGGCATCGCCACCTCAGCGTTTGCAACCAATGGTTATTTTTCCCATGGCAACGGCATGGTCGCCAAGGGCATGGGTGGCGCGGCCACCGCGATGACCAAAGACAGCTTCGGCGGCGCGAATAACCCGGCGACCATGGTGTGGGTCGGCAACCGCTATGACGCGGGAGTGGATGCGTTTAGCCCGGTGCGCGCAGCGTCTGCAACTACGGGGTCTACTGTAACTTCTAGCGATAATGAGCTATTTGCAGTCCCGGAATTTGGTTATAACCAGATGATGAACGATAAAATGTCCTTAGGTGTGACCGTTTATGGTAACGGCGGCATGAATACCGATTATGCGACAACCGGTGGCTATAACATGCTGGGTGGCACAACGGCCTTGGGCGTTGACCTCATGCAGCTTATCGTGGCCCCGACGGTTTCGTATAAGGTAAACGAATCCACTTCGGTTGGCTTCTCGCCCTTGTTGGGGTATCAACGCTTCGAGGCGTATGGCTTGGGTGCGTTTGCGGATTACTCAAGTTCAGCGGCTAATCTAACGAACAACGGTGTTGATGACGCTACGGGTTTTGGTGCGCGTGTGGGCTTTTTAACTAAGCTGAATAGCCAGGTAAGTCTCGGTGCGGCGTATTCATCCAAAGTGAATATGAGCAAGTTTGATAAATACAAAGGCTTGTTTGCCGAGCAAGGCGATTTTGATCTGCCGGCAAACTGGAATGTGGGCGCGACCTTTCAGCCTAACGATCAGTTGACGGTGGCTCTGGATTTCCAACGCATTGAATATTCCGGCGTAAAGGCAGTCGCTAATTCTAGCGGTGTTCTCTTGACGGGCGGTCGGCTTGGCGCAGATGCGGGTCCTGGCTTTGGTTGGTCTGACATGGATATCGTCAAGCTGGGCGTGGAATACAAATACAGCCCGACGATGACCTTGCGCGCCGGGTATAGCCATACCGATGCGCCTATGACCGGTGCTGATGTGACCTTTAACATCTTAGCGCCCGCCGTGATTGAAGATCACATTACCTTGGGCATGACCTATGCCATGGATAAGGATAGCAACTTAACGGTGTCGTATGCGCATGCGCTGGAAAACACGATCACTGGAAATTATTTGCTTGGCGCGGGTACAGGAAATATCAAAATGTCCCAAAACTCCATCGGCATCGCCTACAGCAAAAAGTTCTAATCTGAACCTTTTGTGCGTCACCAAAAACCGGGCCTAGGCCCGGTTTTTTTACGGAAAAAAGGGGGCGCTACCCTTTATCCCCCGTCATTCCGGCGCAGGCCGGAATCCAGT
>QYQG01000019.1 GCA_007280375.1 Betaproteobacteria bacterium | reverse complement strand
GGCGGGGGCGGTCAATACGCTGGCCTTTAACGGGGATGATATTTATGGCGATAACACGGATGGTGCCGGTCTGGTGCGCGACCTGACGCAAAATCTGGGCGTGGCGTTAGCGGGTAAGCGTATCGTGGTGTTGGGCGCGGGCGGGGCGACGCGTGGCGTGTTGGGGCCGTTGCTGGCCGAACGGCCGGCGGCGGTGTTTGTGGCTAATCGCACGGCGGCGAAGGCGGTGGCCTTGGCTGCGGAGTTCGGCTGTGTCGGCGGAGGTTTTGCGGAGATCCCTTTGCTGCCGTTTGATGTGGTGATCAACGCGACGGCGGCGAGTCTGGCCGGTGAGTTGCCGCCGTTAGCCGAAAATGTGTTCGCGCCCGGAGCAACGGCCTACGACATGATGTATGGCCGCGAGACGCCATTTATGGCCTTTGCCCGCGCACACGGTGCGCAGGTGGCCGATGGGCTGGGGATGCTGGTGGAACAGGCGGCGGAGGCCTTTGCCCTGTGGCGCGGGGTACATCCCGAGACGGCGTCGTTGTTGGCGTCGTTGCGTGCGGAGTTGGGGGCATGATCAAGCGTATCCTGTATTACGCGCTGATCGCCTTCGCCCTGTTGCAGGGTTGGTATCTGGGTCATGTCCTGTGGTGGATGCACTTCAACCCCAGCGAGACGGCCTTCATGGAGGCGGGCTTGGAACGCTTGCAGGAGAAACGCCCCGATGCCACGCTCAAATATCGTTGGGTGGATTACGGGCGCATCTCTATCCATCTTAAACGCGCCGTGGTGGCGGCCGAAGACAGCAGCTTCATCGCTCACGAGGGCTTTGATTGGGAGGGCATGGAGAACGCCCTGGAGAAAAACATCAAAAAGGGTCGTATCGTCGCGGGGGGCTCGACCATCAGCCAGCAATTGGCCAAAAACCTGTTTCTGTCAGCCTCGAAAAACCCCTTTCGTAAGGTGCAAGAGGCGGTGATTACGCTGATGATCGAGACGCTGTGGAGCAAGCACCGTATCTTGGAGGTCTATCTCAATGTCATCGAGTGGGGTAATGGCGTCTACGGCGCGGAGGCGGCGGCGCGGCGTTACTTTAAGAGTACGGCGGCGAGCCTCGGCCCGGGCGAGGCGGCGCATCTGGCGGCGATGATCCCTAATCCGCGTTTCTATGAGACGCATCGCAGCGCACGCGGTTTATTGAAACGGCAGGGCATCATCGCCGCAAGGATGTATCAGGTGACGGTGCCACGCTAGCCTGTTAGTCGATCATAAAGCGGTGTTACTATCGCCCCTCCTGTGAGAGACCCTATGAGCCAGATTCAAGAGATACACAGTAAGGATCATGTCGAGGACAGCCTGCGACAGGTGACCGATATCATCAGCCGGCAGAAGCTGGTGGAGTCGCTCGTCCACAAGCAGGAAGGGCCGCGCCACGATCTGGTTGAGGCCTTGGTGCACAAGCAGAATCTCGTCGAGTTGCAGAAAAAACTCGACCTGTTGCATCCGGCCGATGTGGCGTACATCTTGGAGGCCTTGCCGATCGAGGACAGGCTTTTGGTCTGGGAACTGGTCAAGGCCGATTGCGATGGTGACATCCTCCTTGAGGTCTCTGACGCGGTGCGCGAGTCGCTCATCGAGACGATGGACAACCGCGAGTTGGTCGCCGCCGCCGCCAGCCTAGATACCGATGAGATCGCCGATCTGGCACCGGATCTGCCTAAGGATGTTGTTCAAGAATTGATGAAATCGCTGGACGCGGCCAAGCGCGCCCAAGTGGAAAGCTCGCTGTCGTACGCGGAAGACTCGGTCGGCGGCTTGATGGATTATGACTTTGTCACCATCCGCGCCGATGTCACCCTAGAGGCGGCCTTGCGTTATCTGCGCCTGATGGGCGACCTGCCGCAGCATACCGACAAGCTCTTTGTGGTCGAACGCAACGGTCGCTTGATCGGTACGCTGCCCTTAAAACGCATGTTGGTGCATGACCCCGAGGCGCATGTCGCGGCGGTGATGAGCGATGACCCCGTGGTCTTTCACCCGTCCGATGAGGCGGATGACGCGGCCCAGGCCTTTGAGCGCTACGACTTGGTGACCGCGCCTGTGGTCGATGCCAAAGGGGTGTTGGTTGGTCGTCTGACGGTCGATGTGATGCTGGACTTTATCCGCGCCAAGGCGGAGGCGGATATGTTGCAGGTCGCTGGCCTGCGCGAAGAAGAAGATATGTTTTCGACGGTCTGGAAGGCGGCCAAGAACCGTTGGCTGTGGCTGGGGATCAACCTTTGTACCGCCTTGATCGCCTCGCGCGTGGTCGGCGCGTTTGAAGGTTCGATTGCGCAACTCTCCGCCCTTGCCGCCTTGATGCCCATCGTCGCCGGCATGGGCGGCAATGCGGGCAGTCAGACGCTGACGCTGGTGGTGCGGGGTCTCGCTTTGAATATCATTTCCAAAAAAAACGCCAATCGCCTGATGTTGAAAGAGTTGGGTATCTCTGTGTTGAACGGGGTGGTTTGGGGCGGCATCATGGGCGTGGTGACCTATTTCTTGTACCGTGATCTTCCGCAGGCCCTGCCCTTGGCCTTGGTGATGACGGCGGCGATGTTGCTCAACCTAATGCTTTCGGCCCTGGCCGGCTATTGGGCACCCAACATCATCGTCCGCCTAGGTCACGACCCGGCCTTCGGTGCCCATGTCTTGCTGACCTTTATTACCGATTCGATGGGCTTTTTTATCTTCCTCAGCCTAGCGACGGTGCTTTTGTAGTAGGAGCCAGCTTGCTGGCGAATGGGGTGGCGGCGTGATGTGGGCCGGGCGCGGGCAAGCCCGCTCCTACGGGGTGCTGCGTAGCGGTGGATGTTCGTAGGAGCCAGCTTGCTGGCGAAGCGGGGGTGGTTACGGGCGCGTTAGGCGAATGCCGCGTCGATCATCGCGCACCAGATGTGGCCGATGAGGATGTGACATTCTTGGATGCGGGCGGTGTCGTGCGCGGGGACGATGAGGGCGTGATCGCAGAGGCCGTTTAAGACCCCGCCGTCACGGCCGACGAGGCCTAGCGTGGTGACGCCCATCGCCTTTGCGGCGCTGACGGCGGCGACGACATTGGGGCTGCTGCCGCTGGTGGTGATGCCGATCAGACAGTCGCCGGGTCGTGCTAAGGCCTCGACCTGGCGCGAAAAGATGCGCTCGAAACCGAAGTCGTTGCCGATCGCGGTGAGGGCCGAGGTGTCGGTGGTCAAGGCGATGGCGGGGAGGCCGCGACGGGTGGTCTCGAAACGGCAGGTGATCTCGGTGGCGATGTGTTGCGCATCGCTCGCGCTGCCGCCGTTGCCGCAGAGAAATAGCGTGCGACCTGCTTTTAGCGTGGCCACGATGAGGTTGCCGCAGGCCTCGATCTGCGTCGGGTCTAGGCTGTCGATGGCGGCACGGTGGGCGTTGAGGATGGCCAGAATAGGAGACATGGTTTTGAGTTGCGGCTAGAATCCGCATATTGATGGCGTTATGCCCATTGTACCGTGGACTTAATCCTTTATGAACTTACCTGATTTTGCCCGTGCCCGTTTGCTGATCGTCGGGGATGTCATGCTCGATAGCTATTGGCATGGTGCGACCTCGCGCATCTCGCCCGAGGCGCCGGTGCCGGTGGTGCGCGTAGAACACGAGGAGGCGCGTCTGGGCGGTGCGGGCAATGTGGCCTTGAACGCCGCGATGCTGGGCGCACAGACGCAGTTGCTCGGCCTGGCCGGAGAGGACGCGGCGGCCGATCAGATCGAGACCTTGTTGCGCGCGCGCGGCGTGGCCTGTCAGTTACAACGCGTGCCGGGCAGCAAAACCATCACCAAGCTGCGTGTGGTGTCGCGTCACCAGCAGTTGATTCGCCTCGATTTTGAAGACCATTTTCCGCACTGGGACGCCGCCGCCTTGTTGGCGGAGTTTGAGGCGCGTCTGGCCGATGTCGATGCGGTGATCTTGTCCGACTACGCCAAGGGTGTGTTGCGCCAATCGGCTGCCTTGGTCGCAGCGGCCAAGCGCGCGGGCAAGCCGGTCATCGTCGACCCCAAGGGCAGCGATTTTGAACGCTATCGCGGCGCGACCTTGATTACCCCCAACCTGTCCGAGTTTGAGGCGGTGGTCGGCCATTGTGAGAATGAGGCCGAGATCGAACAACGGGGCGAGGCCTTGCGCGCACAGTTTGACCTTGAGGCGGTGTTGGTGACGCGCAGCGAAAAAGGCATGACCTTGCTGGCCCGTGGCCATGCGCCTCTGCACCTAGCGACGCGGGCGCAAGAGGTGTTTGATGTCACCGGCGCGGGCGACACGGTGGTTGCCACGCTGGCGGCGGCGATAGCAGCGGGCGTGTCCCTGCCCGAAGCGGTGGCCTTGTCCAATATCGCGGCCGGTATCGTGGTCGCCAAATTGGGGACGGCAACGGTCAGCCCGGCCGAGTTGCAACGCGCGGCGCGGGCGGGGTCTGAGGCCTGTTGCCGTGGGGTCTGTGGTGAGGCCGAACTGGCGGCGCAGATGCACGAGGCGCGCGCCCATGGCGAACGCATCGTGATGACCAATGGCTGCTTTGATATCCTCCACCCTGGCCATATCGATTATCTCGAAAAGGCGCGTGCGCTAGGCGACAGGCTGGTGGTGGCGGTCAATGACGATGCCTCGGTGCGGCGCCTAAAAGGCGAGACCCGACCGGTCAACCCGCTAGCGACGCGGATGCGCATGCTGTCGGCCTTGAGCTGTGTCGACTGGGTGATCCCGTTCGCGGAGGACACGCCGGAGCGTTTGTATTGCACGGTCTTGCCCGATATCTTGGTCAAGGGCGGCGACTATACCGCGGACCAAGTCGCCGGCGGCGCGTGTGTGGTGGCGGCGGGTGGCGAGGTGCGCATCCTCGATTTTCTAGCCGGACATTCGACGACTGAATTAATTAACAAAATACAAAAGGCGACAACATGATCATAGTCACCGGCGGCGCCGGACTCATCGGCAGTAATATCGTTGCGGCGCTCAATGCGCGTGGCATCACCGATATCTTGGTGGTCGATCACCTTAAAAACGGGCGCAAGATGCGCAATCTCGCGGATCTAAATATTCGCGATTACATGGACAGGGAAGACTTTATCCAGCGCGTACAGTTTGGCCACGATTTTGATGCCCCGGTTGAGGCCGTGTTTCACTTAGGCGCGTGTTCGGCGACCACTGAGTGGGACGGCCAATTCATCATGCGTAATAATTTTGAATACTCCAAAATCTTGTTGCATTGGTGTCAATCGGTGGGCGCGCAATATCTCTACGCCTCCTCGGCCTCGGTCTATGGCCTAGCGGAAAACGGCTTCCAGGAAGTGCGCGCCAACGAGAAACCGATCAATATGTACGCCTATTCCAAGTTTCAATTCGATCAATATGTGCGCAGCCTCGCCGGGCAATTGCAACACCAAGTCGTCGGCTTTCGTTATTTCAATGTCTATGGCCCACGCGAGGCGCATAAAGGCTCGATGTCCTCGACGCCGTTCCATTTCAACAATCAACTCCTCGCCAACGGCGTGGCGCGGCTGTTTGAGGGCATCGAGGGCTATGCCAACGGCGAGCAACAGCGCGATTTTGTCTTTGTCGAAGACGCCGTGGCGGTGAATCTGTGGTTCTTGGATCACCCGGATAAATCGGGCATCTTCAACCTCGGCACCGGCCGCGCTCAATCGTTTAATGAGGTGGTCAACGCGGTCATTCAATGGCATGCCGAGCACGGTCGTCCGGGTGGCAAGGTCGAATATATCCCCTTCCCCGAGCACCTCAAAGGCGCGTATCAAAGCTTCACCCAAGCCGATATCGCGGCCTTGCGTGCGGCGGGCTATGAGGGCCGTTTCCATTCGGTCGAAGAAGGCGTGGCGAAATACATGGATTGGCTCAACGCGGGCGATTTGACGCGGCGTGGGGGCTGATATTTCAACGCCGCGCATCCTCATCGTCGGTCCGTCGTGGGTGGGCGACATGATCATGGCGCAGGGGTTGTATCGGGCGTTGAAGGCGCTCAATCCGGCGGGCGTGATCGATGTGTTGGCCCCGGCGTGGTCGGCGGGTATCTTGGCGCGGATGGTGGAGGTTCGCCGCGTCATACCCATGCCGATCGGCCACGGGCGGTTTGGGTGGGCTGAGCGACGCGCCTTGGGGCAGAGCCTGCGTGGCCAGTATGACCGCGCTATCGTGTTGCCCAATTCGTGGAAATCGGCCTTAGTGCCGTGGTTTGCGCGCATCCCGCAACGCACGGGCTTCGTCGGCGAGTTTCGTTATGGCCTCTTAAATAACGCGCGTCGCCTCGATAAGGCCGCCGTGCCGCGTTTGGTCGATCGCTATCGCCTGTTGGCGGGGGGCGACACGGCGCCGCAAGACCCGTGTCTGACGGTGGACGCGGTGGCGCAACAGGCAACGCTCGCACGCCTAGGTCTGTCCCTAGATAAACCGGTGCTGGCGCTCTGTCCGGGCGCGGAATATGGCCCGGCGAAACGCTGGCCCGCGGCGTATTACGCGGCCGTGGCGCGGGCCAAACAGGCGCAGGGCTGGCAGGTCTGGTTATTCGGCTCGGCCATGGATGCGGCGGTGACGGCGGAGATCAATACGCTGGCGGCGGGGCAGTGCGTCGATCTGGCCGGTCAGACCGCGTTGACCGAAGTGGTCGATCTACTCGCCGTGGCGCGTTGTGTGGTCAGCAATGACTCGGGCCTGATGCATCTCGCCGCAGCCGTGGATGCGCCGTTGATCGCGCTCTATGGCTCATCCGACCCTAGCTACACGCCACCGTTGTCAGATCGTGCCCGTGTGCTGTCGCTTAATTTGTCCTGTGCGCCGTGCTTCAAGCGCGAATGCCCGCTGGGGCATCTGGACTGCCTCCAGCAGATCAAACCCGAGCGCGTGATCGCAGAGATGGATACACTCACCGCCTATGTTTGAACTGATACGCGCCTACCTGCCAGAATATCGCCATTACCGAGGCAAGCTCTGGGCGGCCTTTGTGGCGATGTTGATGGTCGCAGCGGCGAGCGCGGCGATTGCATGGATGATGAAACCGCTGTTGGACGAGGTCTTCATCAACAAGAACATGGCGATGTTGACATGGCTGCCGGTCTTTATCATCGCGGCCTATCTGGTCAAAGGGCTGGGTGGCTTTGTGCAAAATTACGCGATGAGTTTCGTGGGCCAAGACATCGTACGCAAGGTGCGCGACCGGTTACTCCTACACCTGTTGCAGCTCGATCTGGCGTTCTTTCACCGCCATCACTCGGGGGATCTCATCAACCGCGTAACGAACGATATCAATCGCATTCAGGCGGCGGTCTCGACGAACCTCGCCGGCTTGGTGCGCGAAACAATGATGGCCATCGCGTTGATGGGGGTGGTGATCTACCAAAGCCCGACGCTGTCGTTTTTGACCTTGGTGGTTTTGCCTGCGGTGTATTACCCGGTGAGCGTGATCTCGAAAAAACTCAAACGCATCGCGCATACGGCACAAGAACGCAACTCCGACCTAACCGCAAACCTTGCCGAGGTCTTCTCGAACACGGAGGCGATTAAGGCCTACCACACCGAGGCATTTGAAGCGGCGCATTTTGCCAAGAGCAATAAGGCGTGTTTTGACATCAGCATGAAATCGGTGCGCACGGGCGGCCTGGTGACCCCCGTGACAGAGTTATTCACCTCTTTTTCTGCCGCCCTAGTGATCTATGTGGGCGGCCAACAGGTGGTCGATGGGACGCTAACCCCGGGCGCGTTCTTCTCGTTTCTAACCGCCTTATTTATGGCGGTCGACCCCCTACGCCGCGTGACGCAGATCTATGCCCAGTTTCAAGAGGCGGTGGCCGCTCATGAGCGGATTCAGGGGATGTTGGCCTTGCAGCCCGAGGTCAAAAGCGGCGCATTGGCGTTAGAGGGCGTGCAGCAGATCGCCTTTGAGGCCGCGGCCTTGACCTATGGCGAGAAAACCGCCTTGGCTGGCGTGGACTTGATGGCCCAAAAAGGCGAGATCATCGCCTTGGTCGGCGGCAGCGGCGGGGGCAAGAGCTCGATCGCCAGCTTGTTGTTGCGTTTCTTTGACACGACGCGCGGCACGGTACGCCTAAATGGTGAAGATATTCGCGCCTTCTCGTTGGCATCGGTGCGCGCTCACATCGCCATCGTCACCCAGCGCGTGCATATCTTTAACGACAGCATCGCCGCGAATGTGGCCTATGGCGCGGAGATCGACCCAGCGCGAGTACGGCACGCCCTAGAAAGAGCCAATATCTGGACGCATGTGGCCAGCTTGCCAGACGGGGTGGAGACGCAACTCAACGAGGCCGGGACCAACTTATCCGGTGGGCAACGGCAACGCATCGCCATCGCCCGCGCCTTGTATCGCAATCCAGCCGTGCTCATCTTGGACGAGGCAACCAGCGCCCTAGACAACACCAGCGAGGCGGCCATCCTAGAAACGGTGCGCGCCTTGGCGCCGGACATCATCATCCTCATCATCGCGCATCGCTTGAAAAGCGTAGAGCTGGCCGATCGCATCTACCTTGTGCAGCAAGGGCGCGTGGTGTGTCACGGAAGCAGAGACGATTTGATGCGTGAGTGCGCGAGTTTTCGGGAGTTGTATTCGTGAAGGTCAATCTAAAAACCCCCTGGGGACGCATCAAGGCCTGGCTTTACGCCATGTTCGTCGAGCACAACTTCACCAACCTCATCCGCTTTAATTTTCATCAGATCTCTGCCGAGGCCTACCGTTCCTCGCAACCGACGATGTGGCAATTGCGGCGCGAGGTAAAGACACGCGGTATTAAAACCATCATCAACCTAAAAGGTGCGAATTTGGGTTCGGCCTACTACGCCTTTGAAAAAGAACAGTGCGCACGGTTGGGGATCACCCTGATCGATGTCGAGATCTATTCGCGCGGCATCCCAGAGGGCAAAAGCATTCGCCGCGCTAAAGAAGTGTTTGCAACGGCAGACTATCCCATCTGGATCCACTGCAAAGCGGGCGCCGATCGGGCGGGTATTTATGCCACGCTGTATCAATATTTTCGCCAACATATCCCGATTGGGCAGACCAATCAGCTCAAGTTGTGGCCGTTTGGCCATATTGAACATTCCAACGCCGGCAAGATCGACTTTTATCTGGAACAGTTTCTGGTGTATCAGCAAGACCACCCCGCGGCCGAGTTTCTGGATTGGGCCGAAAATATCGCTGGCCGTGAAAAGATGAATAGCGAATTCAAATCGGGTGGCATGGCGAGCTTTATCAACGATGTGATATTGAGGCGCGAATGACGCTCTCCGTTATCCTGATTACCAAAAACGAGGCAGAACGCCTGCCGCGTTGTTTGGAATCGGTGCGTTTTGCGGACGAGATCATCGTGCTCGATTCAGGCAGCACGGACGCCACGCTAGAGATCGCGCGCCGTTATACCGACCAGGTTTTTATTAGCGACGGCTGGCCGGGTTTTGGGCCGCAAAAGAATGCGGCACTAAGTCACGCCAGCGGCGATTGGGTATTGTCTTTGGATGCCGACGAGTGGCTGACGCCGGAGCTCGCCGCTGAGGTTCAAAGGGTGCTCGCCGCGCCGCAGGCCGATGTTTATGAGATTCCGCGTCTGTCGAGTTTTTGTGGCCGAGAGATGCGTCATTCGGGCTGGTGGCCAGATCATGTTGCGCGTTTATTTAGGCGCGGTACGGCGCGGTTTTCCGACGATTTGGTGCATGAGCGGTTGCTGTTTACGACACACGCACGCCGCTTAATGCACCCCATCCGCCATGAAACCTACCGTCATCTCGACGAGATGCTGGTCAAGCTCAACCGCTATTCCACGGCGGGCGCACAAAATCAATTGGATCAAGGTAAACGCGCGGGGCTAGGAAAGGCCATAAGTCGTGGTCTGTGGGCCTTTCTGCGCACCTATATTATTCGTGCCGGTTTTTTGGATGGTCGGGAAGGCTTTCTACTCGCCGTTGCCAACGCCGAGACGACCTATTATAGATATCTTAAGTTGATGTATCTGGTGGCGCATAAAGACTGATCGTGTGATGGATACGGTTGCCACAGTTTCCCCTACGCGCCCCCTGCGCCTCGCCATCATCCGCCAACGCTACACCCCGTTTGGCGGGGCGGAACGGTTTATCGATAACGCGCTGAGCACTTTGCGTGAACGAGGCGGCTTGGCCGTGACCGTTATTACGCGCGAATGGCGTGGCGATATCGCTACGGATGAGGTGCTGATCTGCGCACCGTTTCACCTCGGTCGTGTGTGGCGCTTATGGGCCTTCGCGCGTGCCGCATGTAAGGCGGTGCAAGGCGATCATTACGACCTCGTTCAGTCGCACGAGCGGTTGTGCTGTTGCGATATCTTTCGCGCCGGTGATGGCGTGCATCAAGAATGGTTGCGTCAACGCGACCGCATCGTGCCGCGCTGGCGGCGTTGGTTGACGCGCTTATCACCGTTTCATCAATTGGGCCTGTGGCAAGAACGACGCATGTTTGCCTCGCCCAGATTAAAGGTCGTGATCGCCAATTCTGAGGGGGTTAAACGAGACATCCTGCGCCACTACCCGACGACGCAGGCGCGTATCGAGGTCATCTACAACGGCGTGGACGGTGCGCGTTTCCACCCCGGTTTGAACGCGGCGTATCGGCAGGAGATGCGTGCGCGATGGGCGATCCCGCTGGACGCGTCGGTCGTGTTGTTCGTCGGCAGTGGGTTTGAACGCAAAGGCGTCGCGACCGCCTTACGCGCCTTGCCCCGGCGCGCGGATGTGCACTTGGTTGTCGTGGGTAAAGAGCGTCATCAGCCGCGCTATGAGGCGCTGGCGCAGCGTCTCGGCCTAGCGCAGCGGGTGCATTTTATGGGGCCGCAAACGGATGTGCGCCCGTTTTATGGCATGGCCGATCTCTTCGTCTTCCCTAGCCTCTATGACCCGTTTCCCAATGCGGTGTTAGAGGCCATGGCGAGTGGTTTGCCGGTGATTGTAAGCACGAGTTGCGGGAGTGCCGATTTCTTGCCTGATCAGGCCTTGGACGCGCTAGACACGGTGGCATGGCGCGCCGCTATTGAGGCGGCATTGCAACCCGCGCAGGCGATGGCGATGGCGCGTCAATCACGCGCCATCGCGGAGTCGCTTGGGTTGGCGCGTATGGGGGACGCCATGACGGCGGTGTATGCCAGCATTTTCAAAGCAACAGCGCCCGATTTAAGGGGTTAAACATGATTCCAATTCGTCGTATTTTAGTGATTAAATTCCGCCATATAGGCGATGTGTTGTTGACCGCGCCGCTGATCTCTACGCTCAAGCAGGGGCTACCCGAGGTGCGCGTCTATGCGGCGGTCAAAGAGGGGACCGAGGCGATGCTGGAAGGCCACCCCGATCTGGACACGCTTTTTGTATTACCGGTGCGCCGCGCCACAGAATCGCACCTACATTTTATGTGGCGTAGCCTGCGTTTTTTGTGGCAATTGCGCCGTGAGCGCATCGATTTAGCGATTAACACCACCGAGGGCGATCGCGGCATCCTGTTGGCATGGCTCATCGGTGCGCGCGAACGCTGGGGCATCGTCAAACCCGGTCGCGAAAAAACCTGGCAAGCGCGCAAATTGACCCGTCATTTTGCGCCATTGGACGGTTACACCCACACCGTCATCCGCAACCTGGCGCTGGCCGCGCCGTTGGGCCTGCCCGAGTGTCGGGAGGTGAAATTATTCGTCTCGGACGCTGATCGTGCCCGCGTATCTACGCTGCTGACCACGCAGGGCGTGACCAAAGATACCCCGTTGATTCATTGTCATCCGGCCTCGCGCTGGCTATTCAAATGCCTGCCCGCACACACCGTCGCCGAGGTGATCGACTGGCTACAGGCGGGCGGTTATCGCGTGGTCTTGACCTGCGCACCCGACCCACGCGAACGCACCCTGCTCGACGCGATTCTCGCCGCAGCCAAAAGCGCCCCGATCGACCTGGGTGGACAGCTCAGCCTAAAACAAACCGCCGCCTTATCCGCGATGAGCAGACTATTCTTTGGCGTGGACTCCGCCCCCATGCACATGGCCGCCGCAGTAGGCACACCGACGCTGGGCGTGTTTGGCCCGTCTGGCACCTTTGACTGGGGGCCGTGGCCGAATGGCTGGCAGGGCGAAGGAACGCCGTATCCGGGGTGGAATGGGATTAAACACGCGGATGCACATACGGTGGTTCAAGATACGCGACCGTGTGCGCCATGCGGACGGGCGGGGTGTGAAAACACACGGCGGAGCGCGTGCTTGGACGAATTACCTGTTGCAAAATTAGTGACCGAATTAAACCAGATGCTGCTCAACTAATGCATCTGTTGATGCATTAGTTGATGAAACGCATCTACGACCTCTTGCGTGGAGATGTCGCTAACTTCTTGACTGGGTTTCTGTAATACAACCTGCGGCACACACCAAGGTCGCCAGCGCGCTACGCCAGATCGTCCAAAAAGGGCGACGATGGGTTTTCCTAAGCCCGCAGCCAAGTGCATTGCACCGCCATCAGCGCAAATCACCGCATCACATAAAGAAATGGCAGCGATTAACGCCTCTAGTCGGCTGGTGGGAATAGGGTGAACCGGAAGGTGTTTTGTGTCGGCAAGAACGGCATGCGCTTTTTCATCGTCACCGGGATGCAAGGGGTTGTCTTGGCTTCCGGGCGCCCAGAGTAAAATAAAACGCGTTGAGGTCGATTGCTGATGGATCTGCTCCATAAGCGATATAAATCGTTCTGCGCCCCATCGTTGCGACGGTTTGCGTGCGCTAATGTGAATGCCAATGAGCGGGCCTGATCCCGTGAGATCAAGTGCTGCGGCGATTTGGTCTACTTCATTGCTATCCGCGACAAGATGCGGCGCGGGTGTCTCGTATTGCAGCCCCATGCGGGTAAGCAGATGGCAGCATTGCTCCACTTCATGAGGGCCTGCAATCTGGTCTTCTGTGCCGCGTATGATGATGTGTTTCGGCTTTACCCAGCGAGCCAATCGCAGAGCCGTAGCGTTAGCCCCTTCGGGGACTAATACAATATCAAAATGTTGCTGGCGTAGTTTTGCGATGGTAATCAGTCGTTTTCCGTAGATGCCTAATATCGACTCATTGTGTGATCGATGTTTTGCCTTAATATAAAAATGTAGGGCATCAATATCCGGGTGGTTATCGAGCACGGCGCGGTTGTATCGAGTCACTAACACCTCAATACGCGCATTTGGCAATTGCTTGCGCAGAGAACGGATGAGCGGGGTGGTACAAACCAAGTCACCGATATTGTCGCGCCGGATGATGAGAATCTTCATGGAAGACGAGTTTCAGCCCATTCAACGATAGGCTTTAACCGTTCAGTGAAGGCATCAAAAGAAAACTTTTGCAAGTGTTCAACGGCCATTCTTGGGTCTAGCGTACCTTTGTTTTTTGATAGATCGTTTATCAATTTGCTAAAGTTTTCCCCATCGTCTAGCCGCGGATCGGTATATAGATATCCGGTCTTTCCATGCACAATGGTTTCCGTAAATGGAGGCGCCCTGGGCGCTAATACAGGAGTGCCACAAGCCTGTGCTTCGATGACATTCAAACCTAAAGCCTCTTTTTCAGGCAGTCCTGTGAGTAAATAATCAATGTCACGATAAACAGAGCTAACGGCTGATTGGTGCCCCCAAAATCGAACCTTATTTGCAATAGGTTTTAGCATGCGAGTTAGGTCACGGACAGAGCCATATCCACCACTACCGAATATTTCAATATTCACAGTCGGGAATTTGCTTAGCACCGGACTTAATATTTCAAACATCAAGGGAAATTGTTTGATGGGCGTGAGACGGGAAACAATGCCTAAGGTGAGTCCATCTCGGCGCACATAGTAAGGACGGGACATGAGAGGTGCAACAAATGGTTCAAGCCACGACAGGATACGATCCCTACCTTTGCGAGCATCCCAGTCATATTTGCTTCTTTGGCAAATCTTATCTCCATCCGAGCCGCGGTCTAAATTGGCCACACCATACAGAGGCTGTGGCCATACCGGCAGATGGGCATCTATTAGACCATCAACGACCCACTGGGAAACGGCAAAAATACGGTCATGATGCTTAAAAACATCGGGATTTCTGCCTTGCACGGGCATGTGCGCAATGGCTGTAGACAATCCTCCGCTGGCTTTTATTCGATTGATTAAGGTTTGATGTAGTGGCCCATGACCTAATACCCATGCCGGAGAGATTGGCAATGCTGATGCTATCTTTGTTATGGGATGGATGGGAACCAGCGTAGTATCTAATGGCAGATTCAGTTTATTCCAAAAATCCGCCCTAGGGTGAATATATAGGCGTGTTGAAACGCCAAGTCGACTAAGCGCATTACAGAGAAAAGCAGTGTAAACCTCACCGCCGCCAAAATGGGCCTGAAGGTTAATTTGATGGATGTGCATCGTTTTTTACGGTAATTGCCCAAAGAATAGCTGCGGCAAAGGCAAACCCAGTAAGCCGTGAACCGACCAAATGGCCGTCAATCGCACATCGAACAATATAATTTATCACAAAAAGACTGAGTATTAATCCAACGGTATTTCCACTCATAAACGCACGCCAACCGCGATATGTTAAAGCTGCTGACAGTGTAAGTAACAGCATGATGGCGGGGATGCCATTATCCAGTGTGAAGTCAATCCAACCACTATGACTGCTTACGACACCTTGGATATCGTAAGTTTCTGCGATGTATTTCCCGTAACCTTCGCTTCCATATCCGTACCCAAAGGGATGCTTGAGAATACCTTCTATCCCAGCCTTTCCCCACGCAAATCTTTGGTAAAACGATCCGTCTCCGCTAAATGTTCCTTTGAATGCGGATACGGTATCTGCATTATGCGCGGCATTGTTAGCATGATTGATTGCACCGTCCCAGCGGTTTGAAAATACATTGCTCCCCACAATGGTTATCAATAGAATAATTGCTACGATACCAGTGCTAAAAAACCTAGATGATTTGTGTTTTATGATGAGTGCGATTCCGGAGGTCACGATAAGTACGACAGCCATCACCAGGCCTGCTTTTGCCGCCAATAACCCATGTGCAACAATAGTTAGGCCAAACATCACTAAAAGAAGCCAGGTGGGGACATTTATTATCCTTTTGTTATTTAGGTGCCTTGAGACAAGGTCGGCTAGAATAAACGCTAATCCACCGGTAACGAATGGGGAAACATAGCCGTAGTTATCTAGGAAACTCATGCCAATGGAGAGATGGCCGCTGGTTATGTATGTCCACGCCTGGAAGGATATCGTTGATATTGTATGGACAAAGAACCCAATGAATACTCCATGCAGCAGCCAAGAGGTGTGGCTATGTTTTTGGTATGCAACAAATGTTATTCCAACAAAAACAAAGAGAATGATTTTTCCGAAATGATCAGCAAATTCAAATAGGGCGTTGGTTGTTGATATTGAGAACATCGTCGACTGGACAACCAGCCAAAGCGTTAGTAACCCAAGTAGCCAGGCATCTATCTTATTCTTTGGCCAAACGGGAGTGATATCGCGTCGCTTTATCGTCCAGACAAGATGTATGAGTCCAATGAGAATGAATAACGATCTAATCGGGCCTGTGTTCGGTATTCCCTGCAGGGCGATCCAAGGAGATAGCCATAATAAGCCGATCAGAGAATGTAAATTAAGCGTCATGGAATGATGATCCTGATAACTTTAAAAAGTAGCCCTACACTAGTATGGCCAGCCGTTGCTTCGGGGTGATGCAGACTAAGGCCCGTTGGGACTGTTGTGAATGGCTGCATTCCACCGATGCTTTTCCAGGCATGCTGTGAGCACCACTCGCAACACACTGTGTGGCTTAATTGTTCGGAAGCATAACGGAGGAACGGCATTGTTTTCATTTCATCAGCCCCCGCCGTCCTTCATGCCAGGCATGTATAGCGTTTAGCATCTTTTCGGCGCGCTGCGCATAGGTATGGTTATTCATGACATGCTGGTGGCAGCGTTCTGCCAAGTCACGAGCGTCATTAAAGTGTGAGAGCCAGTATTGTATTTTTTCTACGCAATCATCTAGGCCATCAAACTCCGCCCAGTTTTTGTCTATGGTGAAGTCGTCGCGTGCATGGGTGCGTTTATCACAGAGTAAGAATCCTCCGCAGGCTGGAACGCCATAGCACCGTTCTGGTAAACCCGATGCGATGGGGGAATCGTATTCGCATCGTGCACCGAAATTTAGATTGATGCGTGAGGACCGAATGAGTGTTATTTGATCTTCAATGGGCATCCCGCTGTTTCCAGTAGCCATGAATTTGTAACTAATTCCTTTCTCATCTAGTCGTTTTGCCAATGCAGCGAAGAAATCTTCGCGCGCATAATCTTCTTTATAACGATGGCCGTCCATGCCGCCGAAGAAACTAACATCATATCGGTATGTTGTGCTATCGCGCAAACAGG
>QYQG01000072.1 GCA_007280375.1 Betaproteobacteria bacterium | reverse complement strand
CGTGTGTCCTGTGCCGCATTGCTCATGAGGGTTGTGCTTTAACCGAGGCATGATTCAACCTATAAACGCTCAGTTGGGCAGTCAGAAACTAAAAACCCGCAAAGCCTGTGGCCGTGCGGGTTTTTAGTTGTCTATTGGCGGAGACGCAGGGATTCGAACCCTGGATCCAGGTTTTGCCCAGATGCACCCTTAGCAGGGGTGTGCCTTCGACCACTCGGCCACGTCTCCAGATGCTGTGTAACGCTAGCTCTCTGCATTCTTCAGAGAGCCGCGAAGGATACTCGCGCTACACTGAAAATGCAATGGGGTCAGGTGGCTTGATCGAGTTCAAAGGCGTGGTGCAGGGTGCGTACGGCGAGTTCCATGTATTTATCTTCCACGACGACCGAGATCTTGATCTCGGAGGTGGAGATCATCTGGATGTTGATGTTTTCGGCGGCTAAGGCCTTGAACATCCGGCTGGCGACGCCGGCGTGGGTGCGCATGCCAATGCCGACGATAGAGACCTTGGCGATCTTGTCGTTGCCGCTGGTGGCGCGGGCGCCGATCTCGGCCTTGACCCCGTCGAGCACGGCCATGGCCTTGGCGAATTCGTTGCGGTGGACGCTGAAAGAGAAGTCGGTCGTGCCGTCGTGGCCGACATTTTGTACGATCATGTCAACATCGATGTTGGCGTCGGCGATCGCGCCTAAGATGAGGCCGGCAACGCCGGGTTTGTCAGGGACGCCGAGTAGGGTGCATTTGGCCTCGTCGCGGTTGAAGGCGATGCCGGAGATGATGGGTTGTTCCATGGAGTCTTCCTCAAAAGTGATGAGCGTGCCTTCGCCTGAGTCTTCAAAACTAGATAGCACGCGTAGTTTGACCTTGTATTTGCCGGCGAATTCGACCGAGCGGATCTGCAATACCTTAGACCCCAGACTGGCCAGCTCCAACATTTCTTCAAAGGTGATGGTGTCGAGCTTGCGTGCCTCGGGGACGACGCGCGGGTCGGTGGTGTAGACGCCGTCGACATCGGTGTAGATCTGGCATTCGTCGGCCTTCAGCGCCGCGGCCAAGGCCACGCCGGTGGTGTCCGAGCCGCCCCGACCTAGCGTGGTGATGTTGCCGTTTTCGTCTACGCCTTGGAAGCCGGCGACGACGACGCAATGGCCGCTATCGAGGTCGGCGCGCAGGTTCGCTTCGTCGATGGAGAGGATGCGCGCCTTGGTGTGGGCGTCATCGGTGACGATGCGGACTTGTGCGCCGGTGTAGCTCTTGGCCTTGAGGCCGAGGTCTTTAAGCGCCATGGTCAGGAGGGCGATGGTGACCTGCTCGCCGGTGGAGATGAGCACATCCAGCTCGCGCGGGTCGGGGTCGGCCTGGATCTCCTTGGCCAGCGCGATGAGGCGGTTGGTCTCGCCCGACATGGCGGAGAGGACGACGACGACTTGATGTCCCATCATCTTGAACTTGGCCACGCGCTCGGCGACCGTGCGGATGCGGGCGATGGTTCCGACGGAGGTGCCGCCGTATTTTTGAACAATGAGTGCCATAACGAGAGGTATGTGACAAAAATGGCATTTTACCCGCACGGCGGGCACCTGCGATAGGTGGCGTACAAAAGATGTCATAAAAATTACTGCGCAGGGCTATTGAATTTTTCACGCCTAGCCCTTAGATTACGCACTGTCTCAACATGTCACGGAGTGACGAAATGGCCTTTAGCGCACGCAGCTACGATCAAACCACCGGCACGGTGGCCACTAACCGCGTCTTACGCAACACCTACGCCCTCTTGGGCCTGTCGATGATCCCCACCGTTATCGGTGCCTTCATCGGTCTCAGCATGAATTTCAGCTTCATGGCCGAGCATCCCATCATGGGCGCGATCGGCATGATCGCCGTCATGTTCGGCCTGCTCTGGGCCGTGCAAGCCAATAAAGACAGCGGCTTGGGCGTGGTCTTGATGCTGGCCTTCACTGGCGTGATGGGCGTGTTTCTCGGCCCGATCTTGCAAATGGCGATGGGCCTGTCAAACGGCGGCCAGATCGTCGGCCTAGCGGCGGGCGGCACCGGCATCATCTTCCTCACCCTGTCTACCATCGCCACGACGACCAAGCGCGATTTCAGCTTTATGGGTAAGTTCCTGATGGTCGGTCTGGTGCTGTTGATCGTCGCCAGCCTGGCTAACCTGTTCTTCCAGATCCCCGCTTTGGCGCTGGCCTTATCGGGCGTTGCCGTGTTGCTGTTCTCGGGCCTGTTGCTGTTTGACATCTCCCGCATCGTCAACGGTGGCGAGACCAACTATGTCATGGCGACCTTGTCGGTCTATCTCGACCTCTACAACATCTTCGTCAACCTGTTGCAGTTGCTGATGGCCTTTATGGGTGAGCGCGACTAAGCCGATTAAGACGTATCGAAAAGGCGGCCTAGGCCGCCTTTTTTATTGGGTTGGAGCGCAGGCATCTTGCCCGCGCCCTTGTTATGGATATTTCTATAAATCGTCATTCCGGGCTTGACCCGGAATCCAGTGGTTAGTATTTACTGGATTCTGGCCTACGCCTTCATTACGACGGGGGTGTTTATAGAAGTCCCCTTATCTATGCCCGTTCAAACACCGCGATCGATTCCACATGCGCGGTGTGCGGGAACATGTTGGCGATGCCTGCCGTTATCAGGCGATAGCCTTTTTGATGCACCAGCACCGCCGCGTCACGCGCTAAGGTAGCGGGTTTGCAGGAGATATAGACGATGCGCTGTGGGCCGCCGGTCTCGGGCAGGGCGTTGACCAGTTCGAAGGCGCCGTCACGCGGCGGGTCGATCAGCAACTTGTCGAACGCACCCAAGGCGGCATAGGCCTCGGGCGTGATCTTAAACAGGTCGGCCACTTGAAATTGCGTGTTGGCAGACAAGCCGTTGTGCGCGGCGTTTTCGGCGGCGCGTTTGACCAACTCGGCGGAACCTTCGATGCCAACGACCTGCGCCCCGGAGCGGGCGATGGGCAGCGAAAAATTACCCAGACCGCAGAAAAGATCACCGATGCGCTCGCCCGCTTGCGGGTTAAAAAGGCGCATAGCGCGGCGTAGCAGGCTTTCGTTGATGCCAAAGTTGACCTGGGTGAACTCGGTCGGGCCGAACGGCATCTCGATCGCGAATTCGTTCAAATGGTAGACCAAGCGCGGCGCGTTAAGCGGGTGAAACGGGTAGGCGGTCTCCGGCCCTTTGGGTTGTAGCCAGATCTGCACGCCGTGCTGGTCGGCGAAGGCGCGTACCAAGACCTCGTCGTCGACGGTGAGCGGTTCCATGATGCGGAACACCAAGGCCGTGATCGCGTCGGACACGGCGACCTCGATCTGCGGCAGCCGTTCGCGCAAGGACAGCGACAAGATCAGTCGCGACAGCGCGGGTAAGAGGTCAGACACCGCCGGCGGCAGGATCTTGCAGCTATCCATGTCGGCGACATAGCGGCTCTTTTTCTCGTGGAAACCGACTAGGACGCCGCCCTTCTTGGGGACTAGGCGCACCGATAGGCGGGCGCGGCGACGATAACCCCAGGTCGGCCCGTGCAAGGGCGCGAGCCAGTGTTCGGGGCGGCAATTGCCGATGTGTTTGAGCGCGTCTTCTAAGACGCGCTGTTTGGTCGCGACCTGTGCCGATTCGTCCAAGTGTTGCAAGGAGCAGCCGCCGCAATAGCCAAACCACGGACATTCGGGCTGGACGCGGTAGGCGCTGGTGGTAAGGATGCGCGTCACCTGCCCCTTTTCGTAGCTCGCCTTGTTGCTGCCCTTAAAGTTTAGCCGTGCATATTCGACCGTCTCGCCCGTCAACGCGCCTTCGATAAAGACCACGCGGCCGTCGCTGAGGTGGCCTACGCCTTGGCCCTCGTGGTCGATGGATTCGATGAAAACGGTTTCGCTGTGTGTTTCGTGGAGGGCCATCGGCATCAACCCTCAACTGGCCAGGCGGCGAGAAACTCGGGCCAATGCGGGCCGGGTAGGTTGGTCAGGGTGCTGCGTGTCAAGGCGAGCTCGGCGGCGTAGTGCGCGGCGCTGAGATGGCCGCGTAATAGTTGGAAACGCAGGTAGACCAACCAGGTATTGGCGACATCGGTCTCGCAATAATCGCGGATCTCGGCCTGCTTTCCGGCGTGAAATGCGTCCCAGACCTTGCTGCCATCCATGCCTAGTTTGCCGGGGAAGCCGAGTAATTTTGCGAGGTCGTCGAGCGACACGGTGGCGCGCGGCTGATACATCGCCAACAGGTCCATCAGGTCGAGGTGGCGGTTGTGATAGCGGCTGATGTAGTTGTTCCATTTGAAGTCTTTGTCGTCCTCGCCCTGATCCCAATAGCGCGGCGCGGCGATGCTGTGACGGAGGGCGCGATAGTGCAAGACCGGCAGGTCAAAGCCGCCACCGTTCCACGACACGATCTGCGGCGTGTAGCGTTCGATCCCTTCAAAAAAGCGGCGCACGATGTCGGCCTCGTTGAGGTCGGGTTCAGAGAGTGAAAAGACCTTCAGCGTGTCGGCAGTCCGCAAGAGGCACGAGATGGTGACGATGCGTTGCAGGTGCAACGGCAGAAAATCCGTGCCGTTTTGCTGGCGACGCATCAAGAACGCCATCTGCGCGACCTCGGCGTCGGTCAAGGCCGGGTCAACCGCGCGCAAACGGCGCAGGCCCTCGATGTCGGGGATGGTTTCGATGTCAAAGATGAGGGTGGGGGACATGGTGGTTGCGCACACAAAGGGATGTGTATTTTACCGCAGGGCGGTGTGGATAGGGATTGCTTCGTGAGCGTGGTGATCGTGGCCGGGCGTTGCAGGAACACTGAATCGGCGTTTAGCCTGACGCCCCGAGCAGATATTCGGTCAGCGCAACCCAGTAGCGGATGCCGATCGGGGCGGCGGCGTCGTTGAAGTCGTAGTGCGGGTTGTGCAGGGTGCAACCGCCGTGTTCGGTGTCGTCACCTCCGGGGCCATTGCCTAACCAGACATAGCAGCCGGGGCACTCAAGCAGGAAGTAGGCGAAGTCTTCGGCTCCCATCGAGGGATTGAGGTCACGGCGTACCTGTGCCGCGCCGACGACTGTTGCGGCGACTTGGGCGCAGTGTTCGGCCGCGGCGGCGTGGTTGACGGTGGGGGGGTAGCCGCGCCGGTAGTCGAGTTGGATCTGTACGCCGTGGGCGGCGGCGATGCCGTGACACATGCGGGTTAATAAGGCCTCGGCTTGATCGCGGAGTGTGGTCTGGAAGGCGCGTACCGTGCCGCCGAGCTGCGCCTCTTCGGGGAGGACATTGTAGGCCTCACCGGCGTGGAAACGGGTGATGGAGACGACGATGGCCTCCATCGGGTCGGTGGCACGGGCGGCGATGGCTTGGATGGCGCTGACGAGTTGGCTGGCGGCGAGGATGACATCGCTGCCTAGGTGCGGCATGGCGGCGTGGGCGCCGTGACCGCGCACGCTGATGTCGATGCTGTCGGCGCAGGCCATGACCGGGCCGTTGTGGACGGCGATCTGGCCGACGGGTAGGCCGGGCCAGTTGTGCATGCCGTAGACCGCTGCGATGGGGAATTGCGCTAGGAAACCTTCTTCGAGCATGATGCGTGCGCCGCCGACGGTCTCTTCGGCGGGCTGAAAGATGAACACCACCGTGCCGTTAAAACGCCGCGTCTCGCTGAGGTGGCGGGCCGCGCCGAGCAACATGGCGGTGTGGCCGTCGTGACCGCAGGCGTGCATCGTGCCGTCGATGCGCGAATGGTGCGGGAAGGTGTTGAGTTCGTGGATGGGGAGCGCATCCATGTCGGCACGCAGGCCGATCATGCGCGGGCTGTCGCCGCATTTGAGTACGCCCACGACGGCCGTCCCGGCGAGTCCGCGATGCACTTTGATGCCGGGGCAGGTGGCGAGAAAGGCGGCGACTTGGTCGCTGGTGCGAAACTCGACGAGGCCGAGTTCGGGGTGGGCGTGGAGATCGTGGCGAAAGGCGGTGATCTCGCGCAGGAGGCTGTCGGGAAGCGTGGACATGGCCTAGCCCGGCATGGTGTCGTCAGGGCCTTTGTCGCGGGTGATGAGGTAGATCCCGACGCTGACGATGGCCATCCACGCGACCATGGATCCGCCACCAAAACCCCAGAAGAAGGCGGGGGTGAAGAAGAGGAGGAGGAGGGCGATGCCGAGGATGGTGTTGCCTAGCCAGAAGAGCGTGGTTTTGGAGGGCATGATGGATCGCAAAGAAGGCCGAGAAGGTGGAATCCTACAGGGAATTTTGGGTTCTATGTGATTCATAGTGGGTGACGATAGGGTACTACGCCCAATGGCTTGCTTTGCGCAGCAAAACGGCGCACTAGGGAGCGCGGGCTTCCAGTCCGCCAGCGGGCAAGATGCCCGCGCTCCTAAATACGCCCATGGCATAGGGCCGTTTCGACGAATCTATTCAGTCCCAAGTGAGTGCGCCGCCGGTTTGGTACTCGGTGACGCGGGTTTCGAAGAAGTTTTTTTCTTTGCGTAGGTTGACCTGTTCGTCTAGCCAAGGGAGGACATTGGGTGCGCCGGGGAAGGGTTCTTTGATGCCGAGTTGGCGCGAGCGGCGGTTGGCGATGTGGCGGAATTGCTGGATGTGCAGTTCGGCGGAGTAGCCGGGGATGGGGTCTTTGAGGAGGTAGCCGGCGTAGGCGGCCTCGGCGGCCTCGCATTCTTGCCACATCTCTTCGAGCGCTTGCGGGTCGAGTTCGAGCTGTTCTTCGACGATGAGTTGGCGCACGACGCGGGTGCCAAAACCGCAGTGCATGACCTCGTCGCGCATGATGTATTGGAGTTGTTCGGCGGTGCCTTTCATCAGGCCACGCCGTTGTAGGGCGAAGATGGGCGAGAAGCCGTTGTAGAACCAGCAGCCTTCAAAGACGGCGGCGAAGAAGAGGTAGGAAAGGGCGAATTCGTGTAGGTTGGCGCGGTCTTTGAGGTCAAAGTCAGAACGCAGGACGCGCGATAAACGCCGGTTGGCGAGGGCGATCTTGCCGTGGATCTCGGGCACGACGCGGTAGCGGTTGTAGATCTCGCCTTGGTCTAGGCCCAGGGTCTCGATGCAGTGTTGATAGGTCCAGGTGTGCAGGGCCTCTTCGTAGACTTGCCGCGCTTGGTAGATTTGCAATTCGGGCGCGCTCATCTTTTCCATCACGGCGAGGCCGATGTTGCGCATGGCGAGGATGTCGGAGGTGGTCAGGTAGGCGAGGACATTCTCGAACACATGCCGTTCGGTGGGGGTGAGTTTGTGATGATAGTCATGCACATCCTGCGCCATGTTGATCTCTAACGGCGTCCAGTGGTTGCGATTGGCTTTGAGGAAGTATTCCCACGCCCACGGGTATTTGAACGGGGCGAGTTGGTTGATGTCGGCCTGACCGTTGACGATGCGTTTGTCGTCGGCCGATACGGGGCGCAGGGCGGTGGGTGCCTGCCCGGGGGGCGCTGGCGGATGGCCAGTGACGGGGCTGGCGCTGTCTTCAAAATTGAGCATGAGGGTCCTTTGGGTACAGGTATTATTGGCAGGATTCGCATTCTTCAAAACCCGCATCGCCGGGGCGCATTGTGCAGGCGCGGCCGACGATCTCGGGTTCGGGCAGGGTGAGGGCGGTCGCGCCAAAGCCGCTGCCGCTATCTGTGCCGCTGGCGTTATTGCTGTGCAGTTCGTCACCGCGACTGGTGGATTTTTCGGCCGCGGTCGCGCCGATGGAGCGCAGGTAGTAGGTGGTCTTGAGGCCACGGATCCAGGCGAGTTTGTAGGTCTCGTCGAGCTTTTTGCCGGAGGCGCCGTGGAAGTAGAGGTTGAGGCTTTGCGCTTGGTCTATCCATTTTTGACGGCGCGCGCCGGCCTCGATCAGCCAGACCGGGTCGATCTCGAAGGCGGTGGCGTAGAGGGCGCGTAGATCGGCGGGGATGCGGTCGATCCGGGCCAAGGAGCCGTCGAAGTATTTGATGTCGCCGATCATGACCTCGTCCCACAGGCCGCGGGCCTTGAGGTCGCGCACGAGGTAGGCGTTGACGATGGTGAACTCGCCGGAGAGGTTGGATTTGACGAACATGTTTTGGTAGGTCGGTTCGATCGAGGCGGAGACGCCGACGATGTTGGCGATGGTCGCGGTGGGGGCGATGGCGAGGCAGTTGGAGTTGCGCATGCCGACCGTTTGGATGCGGTTGCGCAGGCTGTTCCAGTCGAGCCGTTCGGTAAAATCGGCCTCGAGATAGCCGCCGCGCTCGTCGCCGAGGCGTTTCAACGCATCCTGCGGTAGGATGCCTTGGCTCCAGAGCGAGCCGTCAAAGGTGGAGTAGCGACCGCGTTCTTCAGCCAAGTCTGCCGAGGCGGCGTAGGCGTTGTAGGCGACGGCCTCCATCAGGGTGTCGGCGAGTTCGACCGCCTCGGTGCTGGCGTAGGGGATGCGCAATTTCTGTAGCGTGTCTTGGAAGCCCATGATGCCCATGCCGACTGGACGGTGCTTGAGGTTGGAGTTGCGCGCCTTGGCGACGGAGTAGAAGTTGATGTCGATGACATTGTCGAGCATGCGCATCGCGGTCTTGATGGTCTGGCCGAGCTTGACCATGTCCAGTGCGCCATCTTTGAGGTGGTTGACGAGGTTGACCGAGCCTAAGTTGCAGACGGCGATCTCGTTGTCGTTGGTGTGCAGGGTGATCTCGGTGCAGAGGTTGGATGAATGCACGACGCCGACATGTTGGTTGGTGTAGCGCACATTGCAGGCGTCTTTGAAGGTGATCCACGGGTGGCCGGTTTCGAACAGCATGGACAACATCTTGCGCCAGAGGCCGAGGGCGGGAACGGTTTTGAAGACCTTGATCTCGCCGCGGGCGGCACGGGCCTCGTAGGCGGTGTAGGCGGTCTCGAAGGCGCGGCCGAAGAGGTCGTGTAGGTCTGGGGTGTCGGAGGGGCTGAACAGCGTCCAGTCAGCGTTCTCCATGACGCGTTTCATGAACAGGTCGGGGACCCAGTTGGCGGTATTCATGTCGTGGGTGCGGCGGCGGTCGTCGCCGGTGTTTTTGCGTAGCTCGAGGAATTCCTCGATGTCCATGTGCCAGGTTTCTAGGAAGGCGCAGACCGCGCCCTTCCTTTTCCCCCCCTGATTGACTGCGACCGCGGTGTCGTTGGCGACTTTTAAGAAGGGGACGACGCCTTGCGATTTGCCGTTGGTGCCTTTGATGTAGGCGCCGAGCGAGCGCACGCGGGTCCAGTCGTTGCCCAAGCCGCCAGCGTATTTTTGCAGCATGGCGTTGTCTTTGATGGCTTGATAGATGCCGTCGAGGTCGTCGGGGACGGTGGTCAGGTAACAACTGGAGAGTTGCGAATGGCGGGTGCCGGCGTTAAACAAGGTCGGCGTGCTGCTCATGTAGTCGAAGCGGGACAGCACATGGTAGAACGCGATGGCGCGCTCTTCGCGGTTGATCTCGTTGATGGCGAGGCCCATGGCGACGCGCATGAAGAAGGCCTGCGGCAGTTCGATGCGGCGTTCGTCGATGTGCAGGAAGTAGCGGTCGTAGAGGGTTTGCAGGCCGAGGTATTGGAATTGGTTGTCGCGGTTGGCATCGATCTCGGCTTTGATGCGGGACAGGTCGAATTGGGCGAGCCGTTCGTCGAGCAACTCGGCGGCGATGCCTTCTTTGATATAGGACAGGAAGTAGTCGCCATAGCGGGTCACCATCTCGGCCTGGGTGACATCCTCGCCTAAGACCTCGGTGCGGATGTTGTCGAGCAGGAGACGGGCGGTGACGAGGCTGTAATCGGGGTCTTTTTCGATCAGGGCACGGGCGGAGAGGATGAGGGATTTACGCACCTCGGCCTTGGGCACGCCGTCGTAGAGGTCGCGCAGGGTGGTGTGCAGGATGGTCTGCGGATCGGCCTCGGGCAGTCCTTCGCAGGCGGCGGTGACGAGGGCGGTAAGGCGGGCGATGTCGATGGGCTGGCGTACGCCGTTGTCGAGGCAGTGGATGACACGGGTGGGGGCCGCTTCGGGCTGTTCTTGGGCGCGTTGTTGGTTGCGTTGTTCGCGGTAGAGCACATAGGCGCGGGCGGCTTCGTGTTCGCCCGAGCGCATCAGGGCGAGTTCGACCTGGTCTTGGATGAGCTCGATGTGGAAGGTTCCGCCCCCCGGTTGACGGCGCATCAGGGTCTCGACGACGACTTGGGTGAGTTGGGCAACCGTCTCGCGGATGCGGGCAGAGGCGGCGGCCTGACTACCGTGGACGGCGATGAAGGCCTTGGTCATGGCAATGGCGATCTTGTCCGGGGCGAATGCGACCACCGCACCGTTGCGGCGGATGGTTTGATAGCCTTCAAAGGCGAGGTCGCTCGCGTTATTCATTTCCCATATAGGGGTGGGTTGTAGGTTGGCGGCGATAGCGCTCGTGCTGGTCGATGTTTGCATCATGTTCAGTCTCCTTGCTATAAGGCGGTTGTTGTACGGTGGTATATGCTTAAATACTAAATATAGTGTTTACGCGTCTATATTGACGCTAATTGTAGTGTTTGTTGTGGGCGCGTCAACTGTTTTTTATAACGCCGTTTGCCCTATGTAAAAGGCTTATTATTCATCGTTGTAGTGCGTGTAAATAGGTTAAGCCTGTCGTTTTTGATCGTTTGCGGGGTATGATGACCCCCCCTTTTTGTAGGCCTCTTTATGCGTAACACGGCTGTCCTTTCTATCGTGTGTCCAGACCGCAAGGGTTTGGTGGCGGCGATTGCTAATTTTCTGCTGGCGCATGACGCCAATATCCTCCACGCCGATCAGCACCAAGACCGCGAGGCGGGGCTGTTTTTGATGCGCGTGGAGTGGGACCTGAGCGGATTTGATCTGCCGATGACGGCGTTTGAGGCCGCGTTCACGCCGATCGCGGCGGCGCATCAGATGCGCTGGCGGGTGGCGCTCTCGGCGTTCAAGCCGCGCATGGCGATCTTCGTCTCTCAGCGCGATCATTGTCTGGCCGACCTGCTCTATCGTTATCACGCCGGCGAGTTGCATTGCGCGATCCCGCTCATCATCAGCAATCATGCCGATACGCGCTGGTTGGCCGAGACCTATCAGATCCCGTTCCACCTGGTTGCGGTGACGAAGGAAAACAAGGCGGCGGCAGAGGCCGAACAGCAGGCCTTGTTAACGGCGCAGGCGATCGATTTTGTCGTGTTGGCGCGTTATATGCAGGTCTTGTCGCCGGCGTTCATCGCGCAATATCCGCAGCGCATCATCAATATCCACCACTCGTTTCTGCCCGCCTTTCATGGCGCTAAGCCGTATCAGCGCGCCTTTGAACGGGGCGTGAAGCTGATCGGTGCGACCAGCCATTTTGTGACCGAGACCTTGGACGACGGGCCTATCATCGAACAGGATGTGACGCGCATCTCGCACCGCGACGACCTTGATGACCTCGTGCAAAAGGGGGCCGACCTAGAAAAGGTGGTGCTGTCGCGCGCCGTCCGCTGGTACATCGACAACCGCATCTTGGTCTATGGCAACAAGACGGTGGTGTTTGATTAGTGGCTGTGGTGGCCTAGGCCGGTGATGAGATAGACACTGGCGACGCCGATCAACATCAAGGTGAGTTGCCCGATGGCATCTTTGAAGCGGCGATGGCGGTGGAGTTCGGGCACCAGGTCGGCGACGGCGATGTAGATGAAGCTGGCGGCGGCCACGACGAGGACATAGGGCACGGCCATCTTCATGTGGTCGAGGGTGAAATAGCCCAAGACCCCGCCGGCGATCATAAAGGTGCCCGAGAGCGCATTGAGCAGCAGGGCGCGGCCTTTACTCATGCCGGTGCCGAGCAAGACCATGAAGTCGCCAATCTCTTGCGGCAGTTCGTGCGCCAACACCGCGCCCACGGTGGCCCAGCCTAGGTGCGGGTCGGCCAAGAACGCGGCGGCGATCAAGATGCCGTCAACAAAGTTGTGCAGGCCGTCGCCCAAGACGATCATCGTGGCGCGGCTGGCGTGGTGGTGGTGGTCGTGGCCGGGGTTGTCGCATTGCACGGGGGCTTCGCCGTGCGAGTGACGCCAGAGCGCGGCCTTTTCCAACAGGAAGAAGACGATGATGCCGGCCAAGGTGATCTGGCCGACGGACTCGGCCGACACGCCCATCTCCACCGCCTCGGGCAACATGCGGGTGAAGGCGAAGGTGAGCATGACCCCGACCGCAAAGGCGACCATGCGATCGGCAAAACGCGGCAGCCAGGTGAGGGCCAGCGTGGCGGCTAAGAGGACGCTTAAGACGCCGGCCGCGAAGGTGGCCAAGAGGATGTCGAACAGGATCATAACGGCGTGGCCTTAGACGGAGCGGCGATTGTAGCTGTTTGATGCGAGCCAGTCGTGAATTCCTTCGGCGGCGATGCGGCCGCTGGCGAGGCATGCGGTGAGCAGGTAGCCGCCGGTGGGGGCTTCCCAGTCGAGCATCTCGCCGGCGCAGAAGGTGCCGGGGCGTTTGGTGAGCATGAGGTGTGCGTCGAGTGCGCTGAAACTAACCCCGCCGGCGGTGCTGATGGCCTCGTCGAGGGGCCGGGTGGTGAGCAGTGTTAAGGGTAGTGCTTTGATGTGTTGGGCGAGTGTGTGCGTGTCGGTAAAGGTGTTGACCTCGCGCAGTAGGCTGGCTTTGACGCCGGTGAGCTTGAGGCGGCTTTGCAGGTGGCTGGCCCACGAGCGCGCACCGCGCGGATGGCTGACGGCGGCGCGGACTTGCTCTGGGCTGCGGTCGGGGTGCAGGTCGAGGGTGATCTGTGCGTGGCCATCTTGCTCGATCAGGTCGCGCAGGGCGGCGGCGTGGGCGTAGATCAGGCTGCCTTCGAGTCCCGTCGCGGTGACGACGCATTCGCCGCGTTGCTGGTGGGCGACACCGTGGCGATCGGTGTAGTGGAGGGTGATGGTTTTGAGCGGCTGGCCTGTGTTGCGGTCGCGAAAGTGCTCGCTCCATGCAATGTCGAAGCCGCAATTGGCGGGGCGCAAGGGGCTGATGGCGATGCCGGCGGCGGTCAAGAGCGGCACCCACGCGCCGTCTGAACCAAAACGCGCCCAACTGCCGCCGCCCAAGGCGAGCAGGGTGGCATCAAAGGTGCGTGTTAGCGTGCCGTCGGGGGTGGCAAAGGTCAACGCGCCGTCGCTCGTCCAGCCTTGCCAGCGATGCCGCGTGTGCAGACGCACGCCCTGCGCTTGCAGGCGGGCGAGCCAGGCGCGTAGCAAGGGCGCGGACTTCATGGCGACGGGGAAGACGCGCCCGGAACTGCCGATGAAGGTCTCCGTGCCGAGACCTGTCGCCCATGCCCGCACGGCATCGGGGCCGAACGCGCTGAGCCAGTCGGCGACCTGTGTCGCGCTGTAGCGTGTCACAAAGCGGTCTAGCGGTTCGGAATGGGTGAGGTTGAGTCCGCCGCGACCAGCGAGGAGGAACTTGCGTCCCGGTGTGGGCATCGCGTCGTAGAGATCGACGCTGAGTCCGTACGCACTCAAGACCTCGGCGGCCATTAGACCGGCCGGGCCTGCGCCGATGATGGCGATGCGGGCGGACATTTAGGGTTTGGGTGCGGCGGTGATGGGGCCGTTCTCGGCGCGCCAGCCGACCATGCCGGCTTGCGAGAGGCGCACATTGTCGTAACCGGCCGCGCGTAGGGCGAAGTGCGGTTGCGCCGAGAGCATGCCGCTGTCGCAATAGAGG
>QYQG01000069.1 GCA_007280375.1 Betaproteobacteria bacterium | reverse complement strand
GACACACCCCACAGACAGACCACACCCGCGACGAGGCCGAGGACGATCGCACCCATGGGGCCGACAAAACCGGCCGCCGGGGTGACCGCCACCAAGCCCGCCACCGCACCCGAGGCGATGCCTAACATCGACGGCTTGCCCTTCAACAGCCATTCCGCGAACATCCACGACAGGGCAGCGGCGGCGGTCGCGACCACGGTGTTAACCATCGCTAAGACCGCCGTACCGTTGGCCTCTAGGTTGGAACCGGCGTTGAAACCGAACCAGCCCACCCACAACAGCGAGGCGCCGATCATGGTCGAGGTCAGGTTGTGCGGGGTCATCGCGTCGCGGCCAAAGCCTACGCGCTTGCCGATGACGATCGCACCGACCAAGGCCGCAACACCGGCGTTGATGTGCACCACCGTCCCGCCGGCGAAGTCCAGCGCACCTTTGGCGAACAAGAAGCCCGCTGCGTCGGCATAGGCCGATGGGCCACCCCAGAACCAGACCATGTGTGCAATGGGCAGGTAGGAGAAGGTGAACCACAAGGCAGCAAACACCATCAGCGCAGAGAACTTGATGCGCTCGGCAAAGGCGCCGACGATCAAGGCCACGGTGATGGCGGCGAAGGTGAGCTGGAACACCATGAACACCATCTCAGGGATGACTACGCCTTTGGAGAAGGTCTCGACATTCGCGCTCGTCGTGACCCCGTTCAAGAACATCTTGGACAGACCGCCGACATAGCTGTTGAGATCGCCGCCACCGGTAAAGGCCACGGAGTAGCCATAGACCACCCAGAGAATGGAAATCAGGCAGAAGATGGCGAACACTTGGGTCAGCACGGAAAGCATGTTTTTGGTGCGTACCAAGCCGCCATAGAACAAGGCCAAGCCGGGGATGGTCATCAAGATCACTAACAAGGTGGAGACCAGCATCCAGGCGGTATCGCCCTTGTCTGGCACGGGGGCGACGGCGGGGGCCGCCGCAACGGCATCAACCGCCGCCGCGACCGTAGCCACCGTCGGCACGACCTCTTCAGCCAGGCTCAGGCCGCTGAAGCCCAAGGTACACAGCAGGAGCAGGGTAGTAAAAAACTGTTTCATCGTCATCTCCTTAGATAGCCGTCTCGCCGGTCTCGCCGGTACGGATGCGAACCACCTGTTCTAAATCCCAGACAAAGATCTTGCCGTCGCCGATCTTGCCGGTTTGCGCCGCTTTGGAAATGGCCTCGATGGCCTGTTCCAAGAGTTCGGCCTTGACCGCGATCTCGAGTTTGACCTTAGGTAAAAAGTCCACGACATATTCCGCGCCGCGATACAGCTCGGTATGCCCCTTTTGGCGACCGAAGCCCTTGACCTCGGTGACGGTGATGCCGGATGCGCCCATCGCGGACAAGGCTTCACGCACCTCGTCCAGCTTGAACGGCTTGATAATGGCCGTAATGAATTTCATGGTGTTCTCCTAAAGGAAGAAACGGCGACCGAGGCCGCCGTGGGAATCAGAAGGTTTTGCCAACGGTTAAGACGGCTGCACCTTGGTTGATATCATGCCCACCCACTACTGTGGTGGTAGCGTTTGTGGCCTTCGAGTAGGCTAGGCCCACATTGAAACCGGAGATGGTTTTGCTGACGCCGATTTTGTAGTCGGAATAGTCGTCGCCTGCGCCTGTGGCTATGGTCTGACCGTAATGCAGAGCGAGTGTGACGCCCGAGCCGATTTCAGTGCTGTAGGTGGCATCCCAGTACACCGTGCCATCCGTGCCCGCTACGCCAAAGTAGTCATCTAGGTTGTATGAAGCCTTAAGGCCAAAACCTTTATAGGTCATGCCAGCGTAAGCTTCTAAGGTGTCTGGCTTCGGATTTGCGGTGGCGCCAGGGTAGTAATATTTCAGCATGCCGATGTTGTAGGCGATGTCGCCCATGCTTCCGGTATAGCCACCGTAGACATCCCATTCCATGTTAGAGCCGGTGTAGGACATTTCCGTGACATTGGATGCCCAGGTGCCTAGATAAAGACCATTGCTGTGTGCGTAGTCGAATCCACCTTGTAGAGCGGCTTCGCCTTTAGTTTGTGATTGGCCACGGAAGATGTAATCCGTGGCAATGCCAAAGTTACCGGTGACGGTGTGCGGCGAGGCCGGTGCGTCGGCGGCGATAGCGACACCAGAGATCAGGCCGGTGGACAGTAAAGCAAACACGAGTTTCTTCATGGTAAGACTCCAAAAGGATGCAGTGCGAAATAGCACATGCCAATTAACAAGCATTATCTGTGCCATGATTATTAAATGCTTTTTTTACAGCCTGTTGAAATAATTTAACTAGGGTGTTGCGCCGCGCAATGCACCATCATGGTGCGGTCAGTGATGGGTACGCACTATCATGATCATTCAATATAAACGCATTTTGTCGGTGTGCGATGGTGCGTGTGTAGCGTATCCTATCGCCTGCGACACTGACACCTTGGAGGCTACAAATGTTTAACCTGAAACTCGTTGAAGAATTTACCGCCCGCATGTCGGAAAGCTTGGCAAACTCGCCAGCGGGCGATATCGAAAAGAACCTGCGTGCCGCGTTGGCGGGCTTGTTTGCCAAGCTCGACTTGGTGACGCGCGAGGAGCTTGATGTGCAGACCGCCGTCCTGCAGCGCGCGCAAGAACGCTTGCTCGAACTCGAGACGCGCTTGGCACGCTTAGAGGCCCCCCCGGCACCAGACTAATACGCATGGGCCTCGCCCAAACCCATAGTCGCGCCATCGATGGACTCTCCGCGCCAGCGGTGATCGTCGAGGCGCATCTGGGGCGTGGTCTACCGGCCTTTGCCTTGGTCGGCCTGCCGGAGGCCGAGGTGAAGGAGGCGCGCGATCGCGTGCGTGCGGCCATCTTGCAATCGGGTTTTGAGTTTCCGCAATCACGCATCACGGTCAACCTTGCGCCCGCTGATCTGCCGAAAGAGTCCGGGCGTTTTGACCTGCCGATCGCGGTGGCCATCCTCGCTGCCTCGGGGCAGATCCCCGGCAAGCATTTGGAACAGTATGAGTTTGCCGGCGAACTGGCCTTAGGCGGCGCGCTACGGCCTATTCGGGGTGCGCTGGCGATGGTGTTGGCGGCGCGTCAGGGCGGGCGCTGCTTTATCCTGCCGACGCACAGCGCGGCTGATGCGATGCGGGTCGACGCGGCCAATATCTTGGCGGCGGAGAGTCTGTTGGCGGTGTGTGCGCATCTGACGGGCCACACCGCGCTGCACGCGCCGCCGCCTATGCCGCCCGCGCCCGCCCCACACTATCCCGATCTGGCCGATGTCAAAGGCCAACATGGACCGCGCCGCGCCTTGGAAATCGCCGCCGCAGGGCAACACTCGCTGTTGATGACGGGGCCGCCGGGGACGGGCAAGTCGATGTTGGCGCAACGCTTGCCGGCCCTTTTGCCACCGATGACCGAGGCCGAGGCCTTGGAGACGGCGGCGATCCAGTCGTTGCTGGGTGCGCAGATCGAGTCGCATTGGCGACAACGCCCCTATCGCGCGCCGCATCATTCCGCGTCGGCCGTAGCCTTGGTCGGCGGCGGCAGTAATCCGCGTCCGGGCGAGATCTCACTCGCGCATCACGGGGTGTTGTTTCTCGACGAGTTGCCGGAGTTTGATCGGCGTGCCTTGGAGGTCTTGCGCGAGCCGTTGGAGAGCGGTCGCATCACCATCTCGCGCGCGGCGCGGCAGGCCGATTTTCCGGCGCGGTTTATGTTGGTCGCGGCGATGAATCCGTGTCCGTGCGGCTATCTGGGGCATCCATCAGGCAAGTGTCATTGCACGCCGGATCAGGTGAGCCGCTATCGGGCGCGGATCTCTGGGCCATTGTTAGATCGCATTGACCTCTTGGTGGAGGTGCCCGCCTTGCCCGAGGACGACATGATGACACCGGGTGCGGGTGAGGCCACGGCAGCGGTACAAGGGCGCGTCTTGGCCGCATACGAACGACAATTGGCCCGCCAAGGCCGTCCTAATAGCGCCTTGTCAGGGCGTGAGGCGGAGGGCCTCGCAGAGGCCGATGCGGCGGCGTTAGCCTTGTTGCGGCAGGCGATTGCGCGGCTGAATCTGTCGGCACGCGCCTATCACCGTATCTTAAAGGTGGCGCGCACGATCGCCGATTTGGCGGCCAGCGCGACGGTGCAGTCGGCGCACATCGCCGAGGCGGTGCATTATCGGCGGGGCATCTGAGATGGGCGCTGCGCATTTACAAAACGCGTGGCGCGAGGAGCGCCGTTCGGCGTGGCTCTACCGTATCGTCGCGGCGGCTGAGATCGGCTCTACGCGGCACGGGCTATTTCTTGATCTGGCGCGGGCGGCGGATGCGCAGGCCGAACTCTGGCTGGCCGAGATCGCCAAGGTCGGTGGTTCGCCGCCGTCGCCGTATCGTGTGGATAGCCGTGCCCGTGTTGTTGGGGCGTTGACGCTAAGATTGGGTGTGCGGCGGATGCGCCCCATCCTTGCGGCGATGAAGATTCGTGGCATGTCGCTCTATACCGCAGAGCACCCGCATCACCTGCCCGTGCATGTGAATGAGGTCGGCAAACGCCACGCCGTGCCGGGCGGCGGAAATCTGCGCGCGGCGGTGTTCGGCGTTAATGATGGGCTGATCTCCAATGCCAGTCTCATCCTCGGCGTGGCGGGGGCGACGACAGATACAGCGACCGTGCTGTTGGCGGGTACGGCAGGCCTCTTGGCGGGGGCCTTTTCGATGGCGGCGGGCGAGTTCGTCTCGGTGCGCGCGCAACGCGAGTTTTACGAATATCAGATCGACCTTGAGCGCGAGGAGTTGGCGCAGTATCCGCAAGAAGAGGCGGCGGAGTTGGTGCTGATCTATCTGGCCAAGGGCATCCCGCGCGAGACGGCTGAGGCGATGGCGGCACAGTTGATCGCCGATCCAGAAAAGGCGCTCGACACCTTGGCGCGTGAAGAGTTGGGGCTCAACCCCGGCGATCTGGGCTCGCCGCTGGGCGCGACGGTGACCTCGTTCGTCTCTTTTGCGCTCGGCGCGGCGATCCCGTTGTTGCCCTATTTGGTATGGTCAGACGCGGTCGCCTTACGCGGCACGATCATCGCAACGGCCATCAGCCTGTTTGTCGTCGGCGCCAGCATCAGCCTGTTTACAGGTCAACGCGGCATCGCAGGTGGTGCGCGTATGCTCGCTATCGGCGGTGCGGCCGGTGCGGCGACTTGGTTGATTGGGCATTTCTTGGGCGTGAGCCTAGGTTAGAATGCGCCGCATCATTTATAGAGACCCATCATCATGACCAACCGCACCTACAGCATGGAGTTCTTCCCGCCCAAGACCCCGGAGGGCATGGAAAAACTGCGAGCCACCCGTGCGCAATTGGCGCAACTCCAGCCGCGTTTCTTTTCCGTCACCTTTGGCGCGGGCGGTTCTACACAGTCCAACACGCTGGAGACGGTGGCCGAGATCCAAGCTGAAGGCCTCAGCGCAGCACCGCACCTGTCCTGTGTTGGCTCGACGCGGGAGAATATCCGTAGCATCTTGAACGCATATAAGTCACACGGCATTCGTCACATCGTCGCCCTGCGCGGCGACCTGCCCTCGGGCATGAATGACCCCGGCGCGTTTCGCTACGCCAATGAGTTGGTCGAGTTCATCCGCAGCGAGACGGGTGATTGGTTCGAGATCGAGGTCGCCGCCTATCCCGAGATGCACCCGCAGGCCAAGAACTGGAACGACGACATCAGCAACTTCAAACGCAAGGTCGATGCGGGCGCGAACGCGGCGATCACGCAATATTTTTTCAATGCCGATGCCTATTTTCAGTTTGTCGATGAATGTCGGGCGCGCGGCATTAGCATCCCCATCGTGCCGGGCATCATGCCCATCTCTAACTACGGCCAACTGGCGCGTTTTTCGGGCCTGTGTGGTGCGGAGATCCCGCGTTGGCTGGCCAAAAAACTGGAAGGCTATTACGACGACAGCGCGTCGATCAAGGCCTTCGGCCTCGATTTTGTCAGCGCGATGTGCGAACGCCTGTTAGCGGGTGGCGCACCGGGTCTGCATTTTTATACGCTCAACCAAGCCGGTCTGACCTCGACGATTTGGCAGCGCTTGGGGCTGGACGCTAAAGCATAGCGCCATAGCTTGGGATGATCCCCGGCGGCGAGGTCTCACCCTGTGGGGCGGGCTTTAGCCCGCCCCACAAATAGCGCAATTCGGTCTGTAGTGAACTCATCCGGCGGGTGAGGATCTGCGCACGGATTAGACGCAAAAAAGGACGCCTAGGCGTCCTTTTTTGGTATTACGGTGTAGCGTTGAGATTACTTCTTAACAGCAGCAACCGGAGCAGCAGCCGGAATCAAACCTTGAACCAGGCCGGTGATCGGATTGATGATCGCGGTGTAGGTGGTCGGGTTGATGAACTG
>QYQG01000047.1 GCA_007280375.1 Betaproteobacteria bacterium | reverse complement strand
TGTTGTTTGCTAAAGACGCGCCCGATTGCCCGCCCGCTAAATCGCTCAGCCAATATCTCAATGTCCTCAAAGACAAAGATGCGTGGTGGTTTATGTTCTTTTATTTTTGCACCTTTGGCGGTTTCGTCGGCCTAGCCTCGTCGCTGACCCTCTATTTCAACGACCAATATGGCATGCCGCCAGTCGAAGCGGGTTACTTTACCGCCGCGTGCGTGTTGGCCGGCTCTTTGGTGCGCCCGATCGGCGGGGCCTTGTCTTACCGCATCGGTGGCATCCGCGCCTTGTTGGCGATGTATGTCTCGGCCGCGCTGTTTATCAGCATCGCCAGCTTTGGTTCGCCCAGCCCCTGGGTCGCCTTGCTGTGGTTTATCCTCGGCATGGGCAGCTTGGGCATCGGCAATGGCGCGGTGTTCCAATTGGTGCCGCAACGATTTCGCAAAGAGATCGGCGTGATGGCCGGCTTCGTCGGCATGGCCGGCGGCATTGGCGGGTTTTACCTCGCCGCCAGCTTGGGGTATATCAAAGGCATCACAGGCAGTTACCAGATAGGCCTGCTCATCTTCGCCGGGCTGTGTCTCGTCGCCCTCGTCGGTCTGTCCTCGGTCAAGCACCGGTGGCGCACCACCTGGGGTGCGGTGACCTTGGCTAAGGTGTAAGCTCCACCGCCATGCAGATCGCCTTTGGCTACAGCTCAGAGACCGGCCCTCGGCCACGCAACGAAGATTTCGGTGGCTTTGTCACGCCGGATGACGGGGCGGCAACGGTCAAAGGCTATCTCGCCGCCTTGGCCGATGGCGTGTCGGGTGGCACGCACGGACGCGAGGCGGCCGAGAGCACGGTGCGTAACCTGCTCGCCGATTACTACGCCACACCCGATACCTGGGAGGTCACGCACGCACTAGAGACCGTGTTGCAAAGCCTCAATCGCTGGTTATTCGGTCAGGTCGCGTCGCGTCGTGAGGCCGGTGGCATGGCCTGCACCCTGTCGGCCTTGGTGGTGCGCGGTCGGCGTTGGTTTCTGGCCCATGTCGGCGATACGCGCATCTATCGTCTGCGCGGCGAGCTCTTTGAGTGCCTGACCCAAGACCACACCTGGGAGCAACCCGGGATGGAACATGTCTTAAAACGCGCCGTCGGCCTAGACACCCATCTGCGCGTCGATTATGCTGAGGGGGAACTCGTCGCGGGTGATGTCTTTCTGATCGTCTGTGACGGGGTATGGCAACCCTTGGGACAGGTGGGGATGCACAAGCTCTTGCAACTTTATGACGACCCACAGGCCTGCGCCCGAAACCTCGTTGCCGAGGCCTTGCGCCAAGATGGCAGCGATAACGCCAGCGCCCTCGTCGTGCGCGTGGCCACCCTCGCGGCCGATAGCGAGCAAAACGCGCACTTAAATCGTCGGCATCTACCGTTATCTAGCCGTCTATCACCGGGTTCAACGCTCGATGGCTATCTCATCGACGCGCTCTTGCACGACTCCCGCGAGACGCTACTCTACCAGGCGCACGCGGCAGACTCGGGTCAAGCCTGCGTCATCAAGACCCTGCAACCGCGCATGGCCGGCGACATCGAATTAGCCGAACGGCTGCTCATGGAAGAATGGTTAGGCAAACGGGTGCAGTCGCATTATTTTCCGCAGATCCTCCCCACACCCACCGGTCACGAACGCAATTTTCTCTACTTCGTCATGAGCTGGCACCCCGGCCAGACCTTGCAAGCGCGCTTGGATCAAGGCAGTCATTTTGGCGTACAAGAGATCGTCTCTATCGGCATTCGGCTACTCAAAGGCGTAGGCGCGCTGCATCGGCTAGACATCGTGCATCGCGACATCAAACCCGACAACCTGCACCTCGGCGACGATGACAAATTACGCATCCTCGATCTCGGTGTCGCCTATTGTCCGGCCTGCCCACAAGGGCAAAACACCGATCAGCCCGGCACGCCCAGCTACATGGCGCCCGAACTCTTTTCTGCGACCGGCGAGCACCCCACGCCGAAGAGGGATCTCTATGCCGTTGGCGTCACGCTCTATCACCTGCTCACCCGCAAATACCCGTATGGCGAGATCGAACCCTTCCAAAACCCGCGTTTTGGCGACCCCGTCCCGCCGACACGCACCCGTCCCGACATCCCCGGCTGGCTAGAGGTCGCCCTCTTAAAGGCCTGCGCCCGTACACCGGACGAGCGTTTTGAAACCGCCGAAGAATTTCTAATCACCCTAGAACGCGGCGAGGCCAGCCGCCTCACGCGTATCGGCCCCAGCCCCTTAGCGACACGCAACCCCGTGCTATTCTGGCAGTCTATTGCGCTGATCGCGGGGATCTTTAACCTACTTCTGATCTACTTACTCGTTATCGATTAAGCGCAACACCTCACCCTAGGAGAAACCATGCTCGTCCAAGAAATCATGTGCCGTAATGTCCGCACCGTACAACCCGAAACCTCGTTACTCGAGGTCTCATCCCTCATGTGTCTCTATCGACTCTCCGGCCTCCCCGTCCTCCAAGACGACACGCTCGTGGGGTTTATCGCCGAAAAAGACCTATTGGCGCGTATGTTGCCCACCCTCAGCGATTTTCAAGATGGGATGCACGCCATCGATTATGCCGCCATGGAAAGCCATTATCGGGATGTCACCCACCTCAAAACCAGCGACTTAATGGCCACGCGCACCATCACCGTCAGCCCCGACATGCACGCCATCCAAGCCGCGGCCATCATGGTGCGGCACAAATTCCGCCGCATCCCGGTCGCCACCGGCCACACGCTCGTCGGCATGCTGTCTTTAGGTGATGTCCACAAGGCCTTGTTCCACGCCAATGTCGCGCAACGCTAGGACAACCGCAATCGTCAGGCGAAACGGCTATAATCCGCGTTTACACACAATGCAGTGAGCATCATGGAAGCCGAACACCTCAACCAGATCAACGCCCGTCTCACCGACCTCGCGCAGCGCGCCGAGGAACTTCGGGGGTATCTTTGACTACCCTGGCAAACGAGACCGCCTCGACGAGATCCTGCGGCTAAGCGAAGACCCTAAGCTCTGGGACGACCCGAAACGGGCGCAGGAGATCGGCAAAGAACGCAAGACGCTGGAAGACATCGTCATCGTGCTAGAGAAGGTCGCCGTTGACCTTGGCGGCAGCCGCGAGCTGTTTGACCTGGGCGTGGCCGAAGACGACGACGACACCTTAGCCGCCGTTGGCGACGACGCGCTGGCCCTCGAAGCGATCATCGCGCAACTCGAATTCCGCCGCATGTTCAGTCACGAGATGGACCCGCAGCCCTGTTTTATCGAGATCAACGCCGGCGCCGGCGGTACCGAGGCGCAAGACTGGGCCAGCATGATCCTGCGCATGTATCTGCGCTACGCCGAACGACGCGGCTTTAAGGCCGAGTTGCTGGAAGAATCCGACGGCGATGTCGCCGGCATCAAGAGCGCGACCATCCGCGTCGAGGGCGAATACGCCTATGGCTATCTACGCACCGAGACCGGCGTGCATCGCCTGGTGCGCAAATCGCCGTTCGACTCCAACGCGCGCCGGCACACCTCGTTTTGCAGCGTCTTCATCTACCCCGAGGTCGATGACTCGATCCAGATCGACATCAACCCCGCCGATGTGCGCACCGACACCTACCGCGCCTCGGGTGCGGGCGGCCAGCACATCAACAAGACCGACTCCGCCGTGCGCCTGACGCACGCCCCCACCGGCATCGTCGTGCAGTGTCAAAACGACCGTTCGCAACACCGCAACAAAGACGAGGCCTGGACCATGCTGCGCGCCCGCCTCTACGAACTCGAACTGCGCACCCGTCAGGCCGCGCAACAAAAACTCGAAGACTCCAAGACCGACATCGGCTGGGGCCACCAGATCCGCAGCTATGTCCTCGACCAATCGCGCATCAAAGACCTGCGCACCCTGCACGAGACCGGCAACACCCAAGCGGTGCTAGACGGCGACCTCGACGATTTCATTGCCGCCAGCCTGAAGCAAGGCGTTTAACACAAAGAGACTCCCATGAGCGAAGATCAAACCCCCATCCAAAACACCGAAAACGACGACAACCAGATCGTCGCCGAACGGCGCGCCAAGTTGGCCGAACTACGCCAAAACGGCATCGCCTTCCCCAACGATTTTGAACGCCGCGACTACGCCGGCGACCTTGCCGCCCGTCACGCCAGCGACGATGCCGAGACACTCAAAGCCCAACCGGTGCGCGTACAACTCGCCGGACGCATGATGTTGAAACGGGTCATGGGCAAGGCCAGCTTTGCCACCGTGCAAGACATGAGCGGCCGCATCCAGCTCTACATCGCCCGCGACCTCATCGGCGAGTCGTTGTACGACGCCTTTAAACACTGGGATCTCGGCGACATCATCGGCGTCGAAGGCGTCTTGATGCGCACCAAGACCGGCGAACTGTCCATCCAAGCTAGCACCCTACGGCTGTTGACCAAGGCCTTGCGCCCCCTGCCAGAAAAATTCCACGGCCTAGCCGATCAAGAACAGAAATACCGCCAACGCTACCTCGATCTCATCACCAACGAGGCCACGCGCGAGACCTTCATCCGCCGCTCCAAGACTATCCAAGCGATCCGCGAACACATGAGCGGACACGGCTTTTTAGAGGTCGAGACGCCGATGATGCACCCCATCCCCGGCGGCGCGGCGGCCAAGCCCTTCGTCACCCACCACAACGCGCTCGACATGCAGATGTACCTGCGCATCGCACCCGAGTTGTATCTCAAACGCCTCGTCGTCGGCGGCCTAGAAAAGATCTTCGAGATCAACCGCAACTTCCGCAACGAAGGCCTGTCCACGCGCCACAACCCCGAGTTCACCATGATGGAGTTCTACGAGGCCTACCGCGATTACCGCTACCTCATGGGTTTTGTCGAAGACCTGTTGCATGCGGTCGCCATCCGGGTCACCGGCCACGCCGTCGTGCCCTACCAAGGTCACCATATTGATCTGGCCCACCCCTTCGCCCGTCTAACGCCGGTCGAAGCGACGCGGCTCTACAACCCCGACCTCAAAGACGCGCCGCTCGACGACATCGCCTTCGTGCTGGCCGAGTTGCAACGGCGCAAGATCGCCTATCGCAAGACCGACGCGCTAGGCGGCCTGCAACTCACCCTATTTGAAGAGACCACCGAACACCTTTTAATCCAACCGACCTACATCGTCGAACACCCGGTCGAATGCTCCCCCCTGGCGCGCGCCAACGACAGCCGCCCCGAGGTCACCGAACGCTTCGAGCTCTACATCGCCGGACGCGAGGTCGCCAACGGCTTCTCCGAGTTGAACGACGCCGAAGACCAAGCCGCGCGCCTCCAAGCCCAGGCCGCCGCCTTCGATGCGGGCGACGAAGAAGCCATGTTCTATGACGCCGATTTCGTCCGCGCCCTCGAACACGGCCTGCCACCCACCGCCGGCTGCGGCATCGGCATCGACCGCTTCGTCATGATGCTCACCGACGCCGCCAGCATCCGCGATGTCATCTTTTTCCCGCAGATGCGTAGCGCAGGCTAAGAGAAGGCCCATAACGCGCACACCTCGTAGGAGCGGGCTTGCCCGCGAAACCAGCGTAGCCACGCCATGCACTATTCGCCAGCACGCTGGCCCCTACGGGGAAAGTCACACCTTAAAACCGCCGATACAGCCAATATTTTTCGTACAGCCACTTGCCCGCGTGCCAAAACCGACTCGGCGGTTGCAGATCGACCTTGGGCAATGGCTCGGCATAAAAGTTGCCCTTGCCTATCCCCGCGCGGCCAAAACCGGCCTCGATAAAACACATCCCTCGGCCCTGATAGCGTTGCGCCTCACCGCGTCCCGTCCAGGCCTGGGCGATGTTATGCGCGACGGTCTCGGCCTGGCCGTGGGCAAAAACCCCCGCCTTGGGCAAGGGCTTGCCCATCGCCAACGGGATGGTGGTGACATCGCCGATGGCAAACACGCCGTCAAACGCGGTTTGTAGCGTGTGCTTATCAACCGGGATCCAGCCCGCCGCGTTGGTCATCCCCGCGTCGATCACCACCGCCGGGGCCCGATGCGGCGGGACATAGAGCAACAAGTCGTACTCGGCCGTCGCCCCGTTAGAAAAACTAAGCTGCCGCAACGCCGCATCAACCGTCGTCACCTGATGCGCCGGGTGATAGGCAATGCCGCGTGCCGCCAACAGATCGCCTATCGCTAAGGCCGCAGGGCCAACGACCGGCATAGGCTGCGGCTCGGCGGCATAAAAATCTAGCGTCGTCTGGTCGCGCAGGGCGTGTTTTTGCAGATAGGCCTCGACCAATAACGCCGCTTCATAGGGCGCGGCCGGGCATTTATAGAGCGGCGCGGCGGTCAGGATGCAGATCCGCCCACCCTTGAAACCGGCCAAGGCCTCGCGCGTGGCGATGGCCCCCGCTAGGGTATAAAAATTCAGCCCCCCTTCCGCCAAGCCGGGGATCGTCTCTGGCGCATATTCGGCACCGAGCGCGATCACCACGGCATCCGCCGTCAACGACTGGCCATCGACGATGACCGTGCGCCGCGCCGGATCGATCTGTGTGACGCAGCCATAGCGCAACGCCACGCCGCGCGCCGCCAACCGCCCCAAAGAGCGGGTAAACTGCTCTGGCCGTCGCTCGCCCACCATCAGCCACAGCAACGAGGGCGGGAAAAAATGCTGCTCCGCACGCTCGACCACCACGACACGGTCTTCAGCAGGCAATAATTTGCGTAGCGTCTCCGCCACCACCAGCCCACCCAACCCTGCGCCCAACACCATCACCGTACGGCCCATAATCGTCTCCTTAGAAGGTTAACACCGTGTCGCTATCGACCACCCACTCGGCGAGTTCCGCCATGGTCGATTTATTCGCCCCGGCAAAATACGGCTTGTTTTTGTGGATGCCGCAACGCGCCATGCAGGTGCCGCAGACCCGCACAACGGCGCCGTTGGCGATCAATTCGCGCAACATCGCGGACAGGTCTTGGTCATAGGCCTCCGGCGGCACGCATTCATCGCGGGCCAGATCGACCGCATCGTTCATCAAAAAAACGCGCACCTCCTGCCCCGTCTCGCGCAACTTAGCGGCCAGACGCAGGCCATTCCAAGTAATATCGGTACTATCG
>QYQG01000008.1 GCA_007280375.1 Betaproteobacteria bacterium | reverse complement strand
GGCCTAACTGGGTGAGCGGCACGGCGATCTCACGGGTGACTTATCTGGGCTCGGCGGGGCTGATGGGCGCGGGTGCAGCCTTGTTTTATCTGGGGTTGGTGTTCCCGGCGTGGCTGTTGCCGGCCTTGGCCTTGCATCTGGCCGGCTGGGTCTGGGCGGTCGTGGCCTTGGCGCAGGTCGTGCGCCGCGCTAAGGCGCAGGATAAACGCCAGCCGTGGCTGACCTGGTGGGCGCTGTCGCTGGGGGCCGTGGGCGAGGGCCTGTTTATATTTGCCACGGCGACGGACTCGGCGCTGGCGTTTACGGCGGCGGCCAGCGTGGCGCTGTGGCTGTTCTTGACGCCCTTGTTTTTGGGCGTGTGTCATCGCATGGTGCCGTGGTTTACCAGCCGCGTGGTGACGAACTATGTCGTGGTGCGCCCGTACGCGCCGCTGTGGGCGATGCTGGCCGCGTGTCTGGCGCATACGGTGCTGGACACGGCCGGGGCGCAGGCGTGGCTATGGTTGGCGGATCTGCCGTTGACTGTGTTGACGCTGTGGTTTATCAGCCGTTGGGGGATTGCGCGTAGCGTATCGGTACGCCTGTTGGCCATGTTGCATATCGCCTTCGTCTGGGCGGCCATCGCCTTTGCCTTGTATACGGTATCGAGTCTTTCCCTTTGGCTGGGTTTTGATTGGGACGCGGGACGGGCACCGGTACACGCCTTGGGCATGGGGTTCTTTGGCGCGATGCTGGTCGGCATGGCGTCCCGCGTCAGCCTAGGTCATTCGGGTCGTCCGCTGGCGTGTGATGCGATGACTTGGTGGTTGTTCTGGGGCGTGCAACTGGGCGCGGTGTTGCGGCTGTTGCCAGAGCTGTCGCCGGTCTTTAGTTACGATGGGGTGCGCGTCTCGGGCGGGGTGTGGCTACTGATCATGGCTATCTGGGCGGCTAAATATGCCCCGATGACCTGGCAGGCACGGCGGGATGGGCGACCGGGTTAGGGGGCATCATCCAAGGGTGTTATCCTGTCGCCATGATACGGATTACGCCACATATCGCCTTGGCTGATGATGAGATTGTCTTGCAGTTCATCCGTGCCTCTGGCCCGGGCGGGCAGAATGTCAACAAGGTCTCGACCGCCGTGCAACTGCGTTTTGATGCGGCGGGATCAAAGTCGCTACCGGAGGCGGTGCGTGCCCGTTTGCTGCAGTTGGCGGGGCATCGCCTCACTAACGACGGCGTGATCCTCATCGAGGCCAAACGCCATCGCACTCAGGGGCGGAACCGAGAGGATGCCATTACACGGCTGGTCGAGCTGATTCGTCTGGCCACCGTCAAACCTAAACCGCGTATCGCAACGCGGCCCACTTTGGCCTCAGAGCGCCGTCGCTTGGAAGGTAAGCGGCAACGCAGTGCGACCAAGCAGACGCGGGGACGGGTGGATCGCCCCGATTAGTGGCTGGTGCCTTCCGAGAGCCGCGTCTTGTTCCAGACATTGTATTTTCCGACCGGGCGTTTCATCGGTAGGCGTTTGATCTCTTTCAAGGTCTTGGCGTCATAGACGATGAGGGCGCCGTCCATCTCCCAGATCGAGACTAGGGCGAATTTTCCGTAGCGGTCGAACTCGACATGGGTGGCGGTCTGGCCGGGGATGGGCTTGAGATCGGCGACGATCTTGAGGCTTTGTTTGTCGATGACATGCATGACATCGCGGTGCTTACCAAAGAAGACATCGGCCCAGGCGTAGGGACTGGCCTCGTGGCTGCGTAGGAAGAAGCCGGGGCCAGCGGTGGGGATGGTCTTGATCGGTTGCCAGGTTTGCATATCGATGACGGTGACGAGGCCGTCTTTGAGGTTGGGCGAGGCCATGACGCGGCGGGTTTGACCGTTGCTATCTTTCCAATCCCAGGTGATGCCGGACCCGAGATGCGGCATGCCGCCGAGGTCGAGTTCGGCGATCTTGCGCCCCGAATCGAGGTGGATGACTTGGCCTTTTGGGGCGCTGCGCGAGGCGCCTAAGATGTAGGCGTAGCCTGGGTCAAAGAAGAAGTCGTCGAGATGGTCTTGCAGGACGATGGGGCGCGGCGGGCGGCCGTCGTAGGGGATCTCCCAGACCTCGGGGATGTCTTTGAGGGCGGCGATGTAGCTGTTGCGCGGCCGGGCGTCGTAGACGGCGGAGACGCGCGAGCTCTTGCCATTGGCGGCGATGACGGGGATGACCTCGATCAGCGATAGGTCGCGGGCGTCGAGTTTGACCAGGGTGTGAGGGAGGTAGTTGGCGGCGAGCACGGTCTTGCCGTCGGAGGCGACGGCGACATTGCGGGTGTTGATACCGACCCGGGTCTCGGCCACAACGGTGAGGTTCCAGAGGTCAAACTTGGTGATCCAGCCGTCACGCGTGGCCCAGTAGACAAAGCGGCCGTCGGGGGTGAACTTGGGGCCGCCGTGCAGGGCGTAGCGGGTGGGGAAGCGCACGATGGGTTCCATGATGTCGCCGTCTAAGACGGTGATGTGATGATCGCCGTGTTCGACCACGAGGGTGATGTTCATCGGGTCGGCCTTGAACACCGGTTTGGCGGGGAGCGTGAGGGCGTCTTGATGAACGATGCGCGAGGCGGTGATGTCGGCGGCATCCCACTTCGGCGGATGGGTGGGCGGGGTGTAGATGAAGTCCGCTAAGGCGCTGATCTCGTCGGGTTTTAAGAGGTCTTTGAAGCCGGGCATCTGGGTCGCGGGCAGGCCGTCGGCGATGGCCTTGATCGCCTCGGGGCGTTTGAGCCGAGCTAAGGATTCGGGCAACAGGGTGGGCCCCATGCCACCGAGTCGGTTGGGCGCGTGGCAGGAGAGACAGTGGGTGTCGTAGAGGGCCTCGGCGTTGGGGGCGGCGTAGGCGACGGAGGATAACAGCGCGGTGAGGATGAGGAGGTTTTTCATAGTGGGCTTAGGAAGGAAGGATTTCGTTGTCGTCCAGATAGCAACCGGGATCTTCGGCCCATAGGTTGCCGCTCGTCTGCCAGGCGCGCACGCGGGTGTTGCCGCCGCAGATGGCGAAGTGCGCACAGGTGGCGCAGCGGCCTTCGACGCGGCGCGGGCGTTGTTTGAGTCCGGCCATGACGGGGTCGCTGATGTCGTTCCAGATGGCGGAGAACGGCCGCTCGCGCACGCTGCCTAGGGGGTAGTTCCACCACATCGTGTCGGGGTGAACGATGCCTAAATTGTCGATGTTGGCGATGTTGATGCCGGAGGCGTTGCCGCCCCATTGCACGAGTTTTTGGCGGATGTGCTCGGCGTGAGCGGGGTGGTGGCGTTTGACCCATTCCAGCAGATAGACCCCGTCGGCATCGTTGTTGCCGGTGACGAATTCGTGCCGGTGACCGCTTTGAATGCCGGCCCAGCAACGGTCGATGAGGAGATCCATGGCGGCGCGGGTGGTCTGAAAGTGGGCGTCGGCCTTGCGGTTTTTGTTGCCTCTGCCGGCGTAGTTGAGGTGGGAGAGGTAAAACTTGTCTATGCGCTCGGCCTCCATCAGGTCGAGCAGGGCGGGCAGGTCGTGGGCGTTTTCTTGGGTCAGGGTGAAGCGCATCCCGACCTTAAGACCGGCGTCGCGACAGAGCCGTAGGGCGTTGAGACTGGCGGCGAATGCGCCTGCCTTGCGGCGGAATCGGTCGTGCGTTGCGGCTAGTCCGTCTAGGCTGATGCCAACATAGTCGTAGCCGATGGCGGCGATCTGGGGCAGCATCGCGGCGTCGATGAGGGTGCCGTTGGTGGACAGGCCGACATAAAACCCCATCGCCTTGGCGCGGGCGGAGAGGTCGAAGATTGGCCGCAACAGGGGTTCGCCGCCCGATAAGATGAGGACGGGGCAGCGGAATTGCTTGAGGTCGTCCATCACGGCGATGGCCTCGGCGGTGGACAGCTCGTCGCTAAAATCTTTGTCGGCGGAGATCGAGTAGCAGTGCTTGCAGGTGAGGTTGCAGCGCCGGATGAGGTTCCAGATGACGACCGGGCCGGGGAGGTCGCGGTGTGGGCCCGCAGGCGTGGGGGCGACGAGTTCGTTGAGGAGTTGGGTGAGGCGGAACATGGTAGGTGCGAGCGGTTAAGGTGCGTTAGTCTACCAGCCTGAGGCCGGTTTTTTTGAGGATGCGGGTGCTGTAGAGGATGTCGTGACCGTGGCAGGCCGCGCCTAAGACGGCGGCGATTTGTGCGGCGAGGGCGTCAGCATCAACGCGGCTGTGGGCGTGCACCATGGCGAAGAGGTTGTAGGGCCAGTGCGGCAGGGCGCGGGGGCGGCGATAACAGTGCGAGACGAAGGGCAGGCGACCGATGGCCTCGCCGAGCGCGTCGACTTGTGCGTCGGCGACATCCCAAACGGTCATGCCGTTGGCGGTGTAGCCGAGGCGATAGTGGTTGGGGACGGCGCCGATGCGACGCAGGATGCCGGTGTCTTGTAGTGCGGTAAGGCGGGCGATGACCTCGGCCTCGGTCGTGCCTAGTTTGGCGGCCAGCGCGGCATAGGGCTCAGGGGTGAGCGGTAGGCCGCCTTGGGTGGCGCGGATGAGGGCAAGGTCTAGGCGGTCTAAGGTCATGCGCTGAGTTTGAGTTCGACAAAAAACTCGCGTTCTTTGGGGAAGCGGGCGACGGCGAGATCGGTCTCGGCCTCGATGCGGCAGAAACAGGCCTCGACGGCCTCGGGTGTCGCGGCGGCGGCGACGAACCACATGTTGAGGGCGTGGTCGCGTTGGTAGTTGTGGGCGATCTCGGCGTGGGCGTTGACCTGTGCGGCCACGGCATCAAAGCGTGCCATGGGCACGGCCATGGCGGCGAGTACATTGGCCCCGCCCATGTGGTCGGCGTTAAACAGGGGGCCGAAGCGGGTCAGTGTGCCCTCCGCAAGTAGGGCGGTGAGGCGTTCTAAAAGGGTGGTCTCGTCGGTGCCCAAGGCCTCGGCGGCGACGCGGTAGGGCGCGGGGCAGAGGGGGAATCCACCGTGTAGTTGATTGATGATGCGTTTATCGAGCGCGCTTAGGGCGACGATGGACATTAGGCGGCCCGGGCGAGGGGCGTGCTGTAGCGTGCGCCGCATTGTTTGAAGCGCCGTTGTGAGAAGAGCGGCGCGTGTTCAAACGCGGTGAGGTCTAGGCTGCTGCGGAGGCGGGCGATCTCGGCGAGCACGGTGGCGCGATCTTTGCCGTGTACCATGGAGAATAAGGTGTAGGGCCAGTCGGGCAGGCTTGCCGGGCGTTGGTAGCAGAGGGTGACGGCGGGGTCGGCGCCTAGACGCTGGCCGACGGCGTGGATGTGCTCGGGCGGGATGGCCCAAACGACCATGGCGTTGGCGGTAAAGCCTAATTCACGATGTCGGACGATAACCCCAAAACGGCGAATGATGCCGGTTGTTTGAAGGCGTTTGATGCGTTCTGCGATCTCGGTCTCGGTCTCGCCACAGACCGCAGCGACGGCGGCGTAGGGGCGTGGGCTGATCTCTAAGCCAGGTTCTAGTGCGCTGCAGAGGGCGCGGTCGCAGTCGTCTAGGG
>QYQG01000037.1 GCA_007280375.1 Betaproteobacteria bacterium | reverse complement strand
GTGTACAAAGACGGGTTGATCAGCTGGCTGCCGAGGTTCAGAACGCGAGGATCCATAGGAGCGGACATCCACTTCACATAGGTGTTCGGGTTCATCATCGGAGTAACCATGCTCATGGCGAAGTTCGGGTCCATCGAAGCGGCCATCCACTGAGTGGCCAGGGCCGGGTCAGCGAAAACCATGTACGCGCCAACGGTCTTGGGGTCCATAGCCGACTGGCCCATCTTCGTGTAGAAGGCCGGATCAATCGAGCTCTGGATCAAAGCGATCGAAGTCGCCGGGTCCATCAGGGATTGCATCGTAGCCACGGCAGCCTTAGGAGTCGCCACGGCAGCAGGCAATTTAGCCAGATCAGCAGCGAACGAAACGGTAGCGATAGCCGACAGGGTCAGGGCAGAAACAAGGGTAGATAATTTCATTTGAAACTCCAAGTAAGATAGAAAGGTTAGAAAGCTGTTCGCGGCGTAGGTTTCGTTTCGCGATGGAAGGCATTCTACACGATCTGGCATATAACGCAAGTCATAGATCAACCCATACGCCTATGACCTGCGTCTGTGGTTTTTGGGTCACAAAGACCTTTGGGTAAAGTCATAGGGCTAAACCTGACTTTGGTATAAACTGCGCGGCATTGTCTTCTTGTCGCTGCCTGCCATGCAAATACTGCTTGCCGATGACCATCCCCTGTTCCGTGAGGGGGTTAAACCTGTATTACTTAAGCTCGATGCCCAGGTCGAGATCTTAGAGGCGATAGACTATCCCAGCGCCTATGCGATCACGGCTCAGCATACGGAGATGGATCTGGCCTTGCTCGATCTCAATATGCCGGGCGGCACGGGGATCGAGGGCATCACCCAGTTCCGCGCGCGTTTTCCGCATATCCCGCTCATCGTCCTGTCGGCGGCGGATCGTCCCGATGAGGTGCGGCAGGTCTTGGCCGCCGGCGCGATGGGCTATATCAGCAAGGCCTCGGCCCCGGCGGTGATCTTGTTGGCGATGCACCTGGTGCTGGCCGGTGGCGTCTATGCCCCGCCCGAACTGCTCAGCGCGCAGAGCGTGGCCCCTATCCTGCATCCCGTCAGCCCCAGCGGTCCCCGCTTGGCCAGCTTGACCGAGCGACAGTTAGAGGTCTTGCGTCTGATGGGGCAGGGGATGAGCAATCGGCAGATCGCCGAGGCCTTTCACCTCACTGAGGGTACGGTGAAGATCCATGTCACCGCTGTTCTGCGTGCACTGGATGCCTCTAATCGTACCGAGGCGGTCTTGGTGGCGCAGAAGGCCGGTCTGGCCTAAACGCTCAGGCTCGCCGCGTGTACCTGTCGTGGTTTTCTAGCCTGCGTCGTTGTGTTGGCACGCTGCATGCGCGTTTGCTGTGGCTGGCGCTCTTGCCTGCGGTGTTGAGCGCGGCCTTGTTTGCGGTCTATGAAGTGCATCAAAGTGGCCGCGAGGCCGAGGCCGCCTTGCGCCAACGCGGCCGCGAGCTGACCACTCAATTGGCCGAGGTCGCCGCCTATGACCTCTTCACGGGGAGCACGGCCAACCTGCAACGCCTAGCCGATCACGCGGGCCTCAACCCTCAGCGAGACGCGATTGGCGTGGTCGATGAGCACGGGCGCTGGTGGGTCAAGAGCGGTAAGGAGGCCTTGTTGGCCAACCGTGCCCTGTTGCAAACACACGCCGAGCGGCGCGTGGACGACGACTATTTCTTCCGTCGCCCGATCGGCTTGGTGCAAAGCGCGCAGGCAATGGGTATGGACAGTGTGTTGGGCGTGGGCGCGATCGGCCATGTCGTGGTGGTTTTGAACGATGCGCCGATTCGCGCCGCACAGCGTGAGAGCCTCTTGACGATCTTGACCTTTCTAATCGGCCTGATCGCCCTCGCCGCGACCATGGCGTGGACCTTGAGTCGTCGCTTGGCGCGCCGCCTGCATCGCATTACCGACACGGTACACGCCTTGACCCGTGGTCGCCTAGACGCGCGCTGTCCGGTCGAACAGGCCGAGGGCGAGTTGCGACAACTGGAACGAGACATCAACGACATGGCGGAGACCTTGCACGATGTGCACGAAAATCTACAGATCGGCATCCAGACGGCAACCGCCGAGTTGACGGAGCAAAAACTAGCCGCCGAGGCCGCCGTGCGTGCCAAGTCCAAGTTTCTCGCCGCCGCCAGCCATGACCTGCGCCAACCCTTGCACGCCCTGACCCTGTTGATCTCCGCCCTGAAAGACAAGGTGCCGGAAGGTGAGTTGCAACGCCTGACGGCGCACATCGATGCCTCGGCCACGGCGATGGGCGACATGCTGGGCGGTCTGCTCGACCTCTCGCGCCTTGATGCTGGTATCGTGCAGGCGCAGCCGGAGTGTTTTCCGGTGCAAGGGGTGCTGGACAATATCCGGCAACATTTTGCCCCGACTGCCGCCGAAAAAGGCCTGACGCTGCGTGTGTTGCCCTGTAGCCTATCGGCGCAGAGCGACCCGTTGTTGACGGAGCGCATCGTGATGAATCTGGTCAGCAACGCCATCCGCTATACGCCGCAGGGGCGTGTCATTGTCGGTGCGCGGCGACGCGCCGGTGCGGTGGAGTTGCAGGTGCTAGATACCGGTTTGGGTATCGCCGCCCGGCAACAGGCGCAGGTCTTTGAGGAATATTTCCAGATCGACAACCCCGAACGGCAACGCGCCAAGGGCCTGGGTTTGGGCCTCGCCATCGTGGCGCGAGAGGCCGAGTTGCTGGGCAGCGCGGTGACGCTGCGCTCGACGCTGGGGCGCGGTTCGCGCTTTGGGCTGACCTTGGCGCGCTGTACGCCGATACAGGTTACGGCGGTGACGGTCACGACGGACGCCACCGCTACCCTGCCGCGTGAGGATGCGCCCTTGATCGCCATCCTCGACGATGACACCCTCATCTTGGGGGCGATGACGACGCTGCTGCGCGAATGGGGGATGGAAACGGTCGCGGCGGTTTCAGCCGAGGCCTTGCTCGATGCCTTGGGCGAATTAGGCCGTCTGCCCGATGTCATCCTGTCCGATTATCGTCTACCCGGTGAGCGCGACGGCATCGTCAGCGTGCGCTGGTTGCGCCAAGAACTGGGCGAAGGCCTGCCCGCCGCCATCATCACCGGCGACACCGGCCCGGAAACCATCGCGGCGATCAACGCTTCCGGCCTCACCTTGTTGCACAAACCCTTGAAACCCGCGCGCCTACGCGCCTACCTTAACCACGCCCTCCGCCCGCAATGACGACGCGCCTAGGTGCGCCCAGGCGTGTGTGGGGGCAGACCACGACTTCTGGCCAACGCTGACATCTCATCGTCGAACGCTGACGCTGACGCTGACGGCGGCGGGACCCGCGTGGATGTGGCCGATGACGGCGGCGGTCGCAAATCCGTGTTGGGCGAAGAGGGCCAAGACCGTGTCGGCGGCATCCAAGGCGCAACTGACCAAGAGGCCGCCGCTGGTTTGCGGGTCGGTTAAGAGGGCGCGTTGCCAGTCGGTGCAGCCGTCGAACAGGGTGACGGCATGGCCATAGCTGGCCCAGTTGCGTCCCGATGCGCCGGTGATAAAACCGGCTTGCGCCAGTTCGTTTGCGCCGTGTAAGAGTGGCACGCTGGGCCATGCGATCTCGATCTGTACATTGGAGCCGCGCGCGATCTCCCATGCGTGTCCTAAGAGGCCAAAGCCGGTGACATCGGTCATCGCGTGCACGCCGTCTAAGGCGGCCAGATCGGGGCCGGGGGTATTGAGTTGCGTGGTCGAGTCTATCATCGCGGCGTAGGCGGCGGGCGGCAGCGCGTCTTTTTTGAGCGCGGCGGAGAAGATGCCCACGCCCAAGCCCTTGCCGAGGATCAACACATCGCCCGCACGCGCCGCGCTGTTCTTCTTGATGCGGGCCGGATCAACGACACCGATCGCGACCAAGCCGTAGATCGGTTCGGCCGATTCGATGGAATGACCGCCGGCAATGGGCATCCCCGCCGCTGCTGCTGCCGCCTCGCCACCGGCCAAGATCTGGCGGATGGTGTCGTGCGGGAGTTTGTCGAGCGGCATGCCGACCAAGGCAAGGCCAAACAACGGTCGCCCGCCCATGGCATAGACATCGGAGATGGCGTTGGTCGCGGCGATGCGGCCAAAGGCGAACGGGTCATCGACGATGGGCATGAAAAAATCGGTGGTCGCGACGATGGCTTGGTGTTCGTTCAAACGCCACACCGCCGCGTCATCGGAGGATTCGATGCCGACTAATAAATCGGGAAAGGCCGAGGTCAATCCCTTGGCATAGGGCGTGGCGGCAAGGATCTGTTCTAAGACGGCGGGGGCGATCTTGCAGCCGCAGCCGCCGCCGTGCGAGAGGTGAGTGAGTCGTGTGGTCATGGGTGCGGATTCTACCGCAGCCGAGGGTATCGAAGCCCGTGCCATGCCGCAAATGCCAGCATTAGCAACGCCAGCGCCAGCACCAGGATATTGCCCCAACGCGCAAACGGGGTCAGCCCGCTACGGCCTTGCACCGTGGCCTCCAGCACGCCTTGCGTAAATAACGGTAACTGTGCGGTGACGCGGCCCTGTGCGTCGATCACGGCGGTAACGCCGGTGTTATTGGCGCGTAGCCACACACGCCCCGTCTCCAAGGCGCGCATCTGCGCGATCTGCAGGTGTTGCCACGGCGCGGCGGTGTCGCCAAACCACGCATCGTTGCTGACATTGGCCATCAAGGTCGCCTGCGGCAGGGCGTGGATAAGCTCTTCGCCAAAGACATCTTCGTAACAGATATTCATCGCCACCTGTTGCCCGGCTACCGCCAGCGGGGTTTGGTTGATCGCGCCGCGCGAGAAATCGCCGAGCGGGATCTGCATCTGTTCGACGAGCCAGCGGAATCCGGGCGGCACGAATTCGCCAAACGGCACCAGATGCGCCTTGTGAAAGCCCTGTTGCGGCGCGCTGCCGACGCTGACCACGCTGTTGAAATAACGCCCATCCGCATTCAGCGTCGGCACGCCGATCACGACATCGCCGCCGCGCGCCCGCGCAGCATCGGCGAGGGCCGTCTGATAACCGAGCGGGACATCGTGCCAAAAGAGGGGCAGGGCCGTCTCGGGTAGGATCGTCAAACGCCCGTGACCGTCCCGCACGAGGCGCAAATAATCCCGCAGCGTCTGCTCGATGCGTCCCGGTTGAAATTTTAGGTCTTGCGCCACATTGCCTTGCACGAGGCTGACCGTGACGGGCGCGCCGCTCGGGGCGGTCCAGTCGGGCTGCTGCGCGCCCCAACTGACGAGCCCGAGGCCCAGCAGCACCATGAGGCCGATGCGATTGCGTAAGGCGCTCGCGCCAGCGGCCAAAGCGGTCAAGAGCGATAGGCCATACACGCCGAGGAGGGGTGCGAATGCGGCCAACGGGCTATCCGGCGCGGCCGCGTAACCGATCGCCAGCCACGGAAAACCGGTGAAGATCCAACCGCGTAGCCATTCAAACAGCATCCAAAAGGCAGGTGCGGCGACGAGTAAACGCAGCGCGGGGTGCGCCGTAAGACGCGCCGCCAAGCCAAGCGCGGCGGCCGGAAACAGGGCGAGGAAGGCGCAAAACAAAAAGGTCGCTAGACCCGCCAGCGGCCACGGCAGTTGGCCAAAGGTGTGCAGGCTGACGAATACCCACGACACGCCCGCCAGAAAAAAGCCCAAGCCAAAGAGGTAACCTTGGGCAAAGGCCATGCGCGGGCTAACCACGCGCACGCGCATAAAGAGCAGGGCCAAGGTCAGCACGGGCAACCAAAAGTGGCCATAGGGTGCAAAACCAAAGACGCTCACAGCGCCGAGGGCGAGGGGCCAGAACAGGAGAAATAATTTACGCATGGCCTTGATCATGCAGTAGTGGCGCTAAATTGGCTATCGTGCCGTATGTAAATCCGCCACACGAGGGCCGTGAGAGGCGTAGAATGTGCCTCCCTTTTAGGCAATCCCACGGTAGCATTTGTGCAAATCGGCCCTTACCTCCTTAAGAACAACCTGATCGTCGCGCCCATGGCGGGGGTGACCGATCGGCCGTTCCGTCAGCTCTGCAAACGCATGGGCGCGGGCATGGCGGTGTCTGAGATGGTGACCTCAAACTCGTTGCTCTATGGTTCGGCCAAGACGCGCCGCCGCGCCAATCACGATGGCGAGGTCGCGCCGATCTCGGTGCAGATCGCGGGGTCTGACCCTTTGATGATGGCCGAGGCGGCAAAATATAACGCCAACGAGGGCGCGCAGATCATCGACATCAACATGGGCTGTCCGGCCAAGAAGATCTGCAATGTCATGGCCGGTTCCGCGCTGTTGAAGGACGAACCCTTGGTGGGGCGCATCTTATCGGCGGTGGTCGAAGCCGTGCCGGATACGCCGGTGACGCTGAAGATCCGCACCGGCTGGGACAAGGACAGCCGCAATGCCTTGATGATCTTAAAGATCGCGCAAGAATCGGGCATCCAGGCGCTCGCCATCCACGGCCGCACCCGCGCCTGTGGCTATACGGGCGAGGCGGAATACACGACCATCACGGCGGTCAAGGCGGCGGCGCGGATCCCCATCATCGCCAATGGCGACATCACCACGCCGCAAAAGGCGCAGTTTGTGCTGGAGACGACGGGCGCGGATGCGGTCATGATCGGTCGCGCCGCGCAAGGTCGGCCGTGGTTGTTCCGCGAGATCGCCCATTTTTTGGCGACCGGGACGGAGTTGTCGCACCCCGAGGTGGCCGAGATCCATCAGGTCTTGATCGAGCATCTGGAAGACCTGTATCGTTTTTATGGCGACATCGCCGGGCCGCGCATGGCGCGTAAACACATCGCCTGGTACACACGCGGCTTGGCGGACTCGGCGCATTTTCGCCATGCCATGAATCAGCTCGAAGGTATGGACGCGCAACGCGTGGCGGTGGATGACTTTTTCTGGCGGGCGCAGGATCGCAGCCCGCACTTGATGTACGCGCAACAGACGACGCAACAGTTAACGGAGATTACGGCATGAGCACCGAAAAACAAGAAAACGACATCGCCGTTTGCATCCGTCGCGTCCTTAAAAAATACTTCCACGACCTCGATGGCGAGCCGGCCTTGGGCCTGTACGACCTCGTCATCCTGGCCGCCGAAAAGCCCTTGTTAGAAGACATCCTGCATCGCGCGGCTGGCAATCAAAGCCGCGCCGCCGAGATCCTCGGCATCAACCGCAACACCCTACGCAAAAAGATGCAGCACCACGGCATCGAATAACCCTTTCTTTGTTTTGACGATTAGTGACGACGACCATGATTAAACGCGCCCTGCTTTCCGTGTCTGACAAGACCGGCCTTATCGACTTCGCCCGCGCCCTCCAAACGGCCGGGGTTGAGCTTTTATCCACCGGCGGCACGGCCAAGGCGATCCGCGACGCGGGCCTGTCGGTCAAGGATGTGGCCGAATTCACCGGCCTCCCCGAGATGCTCGATGGCCGCGTCAAGACCCTGCATCCCAAGGTGCATGCCGGCATCCTCGCGGTGCGCGACAACGCCGAACACGCGGCGACCATGGACACGCACGGACTGGGCTACATCGACCTCGTCTGCGTCAATCTTTACCCCTTTGTGCAGACGGTCTCTAAGCCGCATACGCTCGCTGAGGCGATCGAAAACATCGACATCGGCGGCCCGGCCATGGTGCGATCTTCGGCGAAAAATCACAAACATGTCGCCATCGTCACCGATCCAGCCGATTACGCTGGACTTATTGCTGAGATGCAGGGCAACGCGGGCGCGTTGACCGATGCGACCCGTTTCACGCTCGCCAAAAAGGCGTTTAGCCACACCGCCGCCTACGATGGTGCGATCAGCAATTACCTCACCGCGCTGAACGCCGAAGGCGCGAAAGAGGCCTTTGGCGAAAAACTTAACCTCAGCTTTACCCGTCAGCAGACCTGTCGCTATGGCGAAAATCCGCATCAAGCCGGCGCGTTTTATGTGGAAGACAACATCCCCGCTGGCACGGTGGCGGCCAGTCGCCAGATCCAAGGCAAGGAGATGTCGTACAACAACATCGCCGACACCGACGCGGCCTTGGAGTGCGTCAAGCAGTTTGACAGCGCCCCCGCCTGCGTCATCGTCAAACACGCCAACCCCTGCGGCGTGGCCTATGGCCGCGACCTGCTCGAAGCGTACAACCGCGCCTATCAAACCGACCCCGAATCCGCCTTTGGCGGCATCATCGCCTTTAACGGTCGTCTCGACGGCGCGACCGCGCAGGCCATCGTCGAGCGGCAGTTTGTCGAGGTCATCATCGCCCCCGAGGTCAGCCCAGAGGCCTCCGCCATCGTCGCCAGCAAGAAGAATGTGCGCCTGTTGGAATGCGGTGCGTGGACTGGCGGCGTCAACCAAATGGATCTGAAACGCGTCGCGGGCGGACTCTTGGTGCAAGAGGCCGATACGCTGTTGCACGGCGAGCTTAAGGTGGTCACCGCGCGTGCCCCCACCGAGACCGAGATGGCCAATCTCCTGTTCGCCTGGCGCATCGCCAAGTTCGTCAAATCGAACGCCATTGTCTATGCCAAGGACGGCATGACCATCGGCGTGGGCGCAGGGCAGATGTCGCGCGTCAACTCCGCGCGCATCGCCGGCATCAAGGCCGAACACGCCGGGCTGATCGTGCCCGGTTCGGTGATGGCCTCGGACGCCTTTTTCCCCTTCCGCGACGGCTTGGACAACGCGGCGGCAGCGGGTATTCGCGCCGTCATCCAGCCAGGCGGCTCGATGCGCGACGATGAGGTAATCGCGGCGGCCAACGAGCACGGCATCGCCATGGTGTTTACCGGCATGCGTCACTTCCGGCATTGATATGAAACTCCTCGTCATCGGTTCGGGCGGCCGTGAACACGCCCTGGCATGGAAACTAGCGCAATCGCCACGCGTGCAAAAGGTCTTTGTCGCGCCCGGCAACGGCGGCACCGCCACCGCCGACGGCATCGAAAACCTGCCCTTGACCGACTTCGCCGACCTCATCGCCTTTTGCCAGCACGAAAAGATCGGTTTTACCGTGGTCGGCCCCGAGGCGCCGTTGGCCGCCGGCATTGTTGACGCCTTTCGCGCCGCTGGCCTACGCATCTTTGGCCCCACGCAGGCCGCCGCGCAGCTCGAATCATCCAAGGACTACGCCAAGCAATTCATGGCCCGACACGGCATCCCGACCGCGAAGTTCGCCACCTTCACCGAGGCCGCCGCCGCGCACGCCTATATCGACGCCGAGGGCGCGCCCATCGTCATCAAGGCTGACGGCTTGGCGGCAGGCAAGGGCGTCGTGGTCGCGCAAACGGTGGATGAGGCACACGCCGCTGTCGACATGATGCTGGCCGGCAATGTATTCGGTGAGGCCGGCGCGCGCGTCGTCATCGAAGAATGTCTGATCGGCGAGGAGGCGAGTTTCATGGTGATGGCCGATGGTGAGCACACACTTACACTCGCTACCAGCCAAGATCACAAACGCCTGTTAGACGGCGATCGTGGCCCCAACACCGGCGGCATGGGCGCGTATTCGCCCGCGCCGGTGGTCACGCCCGAGGTCCACGCCCGCGCCCTGCGCGAGGTCATCCGTCCGGTGATCAACGGCATGAAGGCCGAGGGCATCCCCTTTACCGGCTTTTTATACGCCGGCCTGATGATCACCCCGGACGGCCGCATCGGCACGCTGGAGTTCAACTGCCGCATGGGCGACCCAGAGACGCAGCCGATCATGATGCGGCTCAAGACCGACCTCGTCGGCTTGATGGAGGCCGCCATCGACGGTCGTCTCGATCAGGTCGAGGCGGAATGGGATCGGCGCGTCGCACTGGGCATCGTCTTGGCGGCGGCAGGTTATCCCGACGCGCCGCGTAAAGGCGATGTGATTACCGGCCTACCTGCTGCAATCAACACCGCGAGCGACAGCGCAATGGTTTTTCACGCCGGCACGACGCTAGAAGGCGGTCAGGTACAGGTCAGCGGTGGGCGAGTCCTCTGCGTGACCGCCTTGGGCGACTCGGTGAAACAGGCCCAGCAACAGGCCTACGCCGCCGCCGAGGGCATCCACTTTGACGGCTGTCAGATGCGCCGCGACATCGGCTGGCGGGCGATCAAGCCGAAGCATGGCTGAAAGGGCGCAGCCGTCCGCACACACGGCGGGCGCATGTTGACCCCTTTGCGCGGTTTTCTACGGCGCGGCGGGGTCATCGCCTACGCCACCGAGTCCTGTTTCGGCCTCGGCTGCGACCCGCGCAATGCCCGAGCGGTGCAGCGTCTCCTACGAATTAAAAGCCGACCGCAACGCAAGGGCCTCATCCTTATCGCGGCGGACCTCGCGCAACTTCGCCCCTATCTCGCGCCGCTCAGTGTCGCTGAACGCGCTCTTTTGGACGACTACTGGCCCGGCCCCACCACCGTATTGCTCCCCGCCAGCCGTCGCTGTCCGCGTTGGCTGACCGGCGCTCATACCAAGATTGCGGTGCGCATCACCGCCCACCCCGACGCGCGCCGCGCCTGCCTCGCCGCCGGCATGGCCTTGGTCTCGACCAGCGCCAACCGCACGGGTCAGGTATCGCTTAAAACAGTGGCCCGCTGTCAGGCCGTTTTTGGCGATGCCGTTCGCACCCTGCCCGGACGCGTCGGCCCGCGCAAACGGCCCTCCACTCTGATCGATCTGGCCACACAACGCGTTTTACGCGCCTAAAGGGATAAACCTAGAAACCGCCGTTATTCGCCCCGTAGGAGCGGGCTTTCCCGAGAACAGTATGATTCAACGGCGGTTTTTAGGATAAAGGCGTAAAGATCAACGCCCTGTCAGGGTCGCGCTGAGGTCCAGCATCAAGCGACGCCGTTCGTCGGACATCGCGCGGAAGCGCTCGACCAACAAGGTTTCCGCCTGTTCTGGGATGCGTGCCATCAACAGCAACGGTTCCCCCTCCGCCAAGGCATACAACTCGTGCACCTTCAAACCAAACTCCCGCGCCAAGTCCTCCGTCACCTCGGGGCCGGGACGGTGCTTGCCGTTTTCGATGCGGGAGATGTTGGCGGCTGTCACATGCAAGCGCCAGCCCAGCTCCTCTTGAGACCAGCCGTTTTTGACGCGTAGAGAGCGGATTGCTATGCCTAGGTTCATGGCGTAAATATGCGACGAACTTACGAATTTCACAAAAACAATCCCGATATTTACTATTTTGTCTTAACTATTTGTTAATATGCCGGCAGTGGCAACGATATGCGTAAGCCACTTTCGCCGATTCTTCGGTAATTACTAGGAGCAACACCATGAAAAACACACAAATTTTAGCCGCAGTCCTGTTGGCCGTAGGCGCTACAACCGCTCAGGCGGCAGGCTATGTCGGTTTCGATGTCGGCTATGGCAAAGTAGATCAAGAGTCGTCGGCTGGTGAAATTGCGCGGGCTTTAGCCAACGCCACAGGGAATACCGTCACCTACACTTATGAGCAAAGTGCTCCAGCAGGCCGTATCTTCGCCGGCTGGAACATCGCAAAAGACATGGCTGTCGAGCTCGGCTATCTAAAAACCGCATCGCTGGATGCAACATTTAACGGAACAACGACAGGCCGTGCCGCTTATAGCGTTACAACTGGGATGGAGGCCAAAGGCTTTGATGCTGCGCTTGTTTGGTACCCCATTGAGAATGTGTTTATCAAGGGTGGCGTGCATGCTATGGATGTTGATGCCACGCTCACGGCCACTGTGACCAGTGCAAGTGCCACCTATACGGTATCCAAATCCGGCACAGGGCTTTTGTTTGGCGTAGGTTATGAGAGCGAAATCAGCAAAACGCTAAGCGGACAAGTCGCCTACACCCATTACAACAAAGTGGGCGGGATGAGCGACGCAACAATCGACCTGGTCACGGCCGGCCTAAAGATGAAGTTTTAATTGGGTTTTACTAAAACAGCAGCCTAGGCTGCTGTTTTTCACTATTGGAGTAATAACATGAAAAAAATATTAACCGTTTCTTTGGTGGCCGTAGCGTTACTAGCCGGATGCGCCACGCGCCCAGAGTCTATCCGTGCCTCGCATGTATCCTTCGAGAAGTTCACCCATTTGGATTGCACTCAGTTGGCGACCAAGATGGGTGATTCCCGCGCCGAGTTAGACAAATACTCCAAGCTCCAAGATAGCAAGGCCAACCTAGACGCGGCAACGGTGTTCTTGGTCTTGATCCCCGCCAGCAAGCTGTCCGGCGACCACGAGGGCGATGTGGCACGCTTGAAGGGCGAGGTCGAGGCGATCGAGACCGCGCAAGTAAAAGGCAAGTGTAAATCACTATGAAGATTCATGGTGCAGTAAACCATGTGGTTGCCATAACGGCCTTTGCTCTTTTGAGCGGTTGCGCGAGTTATCGCGTGGACTCTAACTTTACGGTAGAGGCCTCACAACCGGGAAAAAGTAGGCCCAAGGTCATCATCTCCGAGAGCGATCTGTTTCCGCGCAAATACAAAGAGGTTGGGCCGGTTGAGGTAAGTGTTAAAAAGCTGACGCTATTCCATAAAGATCCCTCTGTTGAGCTGGTTAATGCAGCCCTAGTCGAAAAGGCTGATGCGATGGGTGCGGATGCCGTGGTTAATGTCGCTTACAAAAGCGGCATTGGTTTCACAACATGGGGGTATATGGACGCTAAAGGTATGTGCGTAAAGTTTACCGATTAGCATCCTCCATCAAACTTGGCCATCTCAACCATGGGTGACTAAGCCGATGAATGTATCTTGGCGGGCTAAAGCCCGCCCCACAATGTGGCACAAGGTGCGTGTTTAGCTGGAGTCGTACAAGGGTTAATCGCGGGCAAGCCCGCTCCTACGGCGGTGGGTAGCTTGTTTTTATCCGCCAGCCATTGTTCGCCGTGCTGACAACCCGTGGGCGCGGCAGGGATGTTTTTGCGCGGTGTGTTGTGTGCGCTGCCTAAAACCCGCAAAACCCCGCTACAATCCGCGCCGTGCCTAAATTACTACAACCGTTATCCGCCTCCCCGCCGCACGCGAAAACCGCGCGCGTTAAGACGTTTTTGCACGACTTGCAGGCGCAGATCGTGGCTCGGTTGGAGCAGATCGACGGCAATGCTTTTCGTCGCGACGCGTGGACGCGACCAGAAGGCGGTGGCGGGCTGTCGTGTCTGATCGAAGAGGGCGCGGTATTCGAGCGCGGCGGGGTCAATTTCTCCCATGTCACCGGGGCGCAGATGCCGGCCTCGGCGACGGCGCATCGGCCCGAATTGGCGGGGCGGCCGTGGGAGGCGATGGGGGTGTCCTTGGTCTTGCATCCGCGCAACCCGTATGCGCCGACCGTGCACCTGAATGTGCGTTTCTTTATCGCTACGCAGGTCGATGCCGAGCCGATCTGGTGGTTTGGCGGCGGCATGGATCTGACCCCGTATTATGGCTTTGAGGAGGACGCGCGGTATTTCCATCAGGGCTGTGCCGATGCGCTGGCCCCGTTTGGTGAGGGCGTACACGCCGAGTACAAGGCCTGGTGCGACCGTTACTTTTTCTTGAGGCATCGCAACGAGCCGCGTGGCGTGGGCGGCATCTTTTTTGATGATCTCAATGCGGGTGGCTTTGAGCACAGCTTCGCCTTGATGCGTAGCGTCGGCGAACGGTTTATCCCCGCCTACGCGCCCATCCTCGAGCGTCGCAAAGACCTGCCCTATGGCGAACGCGAACGCGATTTCCAGGCCTATCGACGCGGCCGCTATGTCGAGTTTAATTTGGTGTTTGACCGTGGCACGCTGTTTGGTCTGCAATCGGGCGGGCGTACCGAGGCGATCTTGATGTCGATGCCGCCCATCGTTAAATGGCGTTATGACTGGCACCCCGAACCCGGCTCCGCCGAGGCGCGGCTGTATGATGTGTTCCTTAAACCGAGAGATTGGCTAGATGAGAGAACGATCTGAATATGTCCCGCTAGAACCCGTTCGCCCGCCGCGCAAGAAGCGGCGTTGGCCGTGGTGGATGGTGGGTCTGCTCGTGTTTGCGGCGGCCTTGATTGCGGCCTACGAGATGATCGCCTCGCCGTTTCAGGCGATGTTGTTGGCGGGCTACGGCAAGCGGCTGACTTGGACACTGAACGATGGCCCCAGCGCGCAGATCGTCTTTCCGGGGCAAGGCCCTTACGATGTCCGCTTGGGCTATAACCGCATCCCTGAGTTTACCCAACGGTTGACGCAGCGCGGCTATGTCTTGGCCAAGCAGGCGCGTATCTCCGACGATATGAATCGCGTCGGGGCCTTTGGTCTGTTCTTGCCCTATAACGAGAAATCGGTCGCGGGCGTGACCTTGCGCGGTTGCAATCAAGAGACCTTGTTCAGCCTGCCGCAACCGAAACGCCACTATGTCCGTTTTGAGGACATCCCGCCGGTCATTGCCAATACCCTGCTCTATATCGAGAACCGCGAATTGCTCGACCCTAATCATCCGCAACGCAACCCGGCGGTGGAGTGGGATCGGTTTGCCCAGGCCGTGTTGGAAAAGGCGGTGCAGGTCGTGCAACCGGGGCGCAAGGTGCCGGGTGGCTCTACCCTCGCCACGCAGATCGAGAAATACCGTCACACGCCCGATGGCCTGACCCTGTCCGGCGGCGATAAGCTGACGCAGATGGCCTCGGCCTCGTTGCGTGCCTATATCGACGGCACCGATACGCGCGTCACCCGGCGGCGTCTGGTGCAGGCCTATCTCAATACCGTGCCGCTGTCCGCTGCGCCGGGGCATGGCGAGGTGATCGGCACGGCCGATGCGCTGGATGCGTGGTTTGGTCTGGATTTTGATGAGGTCAATCGTCTGGTGCGCGGCCCGGCCATCTCGGCGGAATCGGCGCGGGCCTATAAGCATGTCTTGGCCTTGTTGATCGCCCAGCGGCGGCCTTCGTTTTATTTAATAGCTGATCGGGCGCAACTGGAAACGCAGGCGGACACCCACCTGCGCATGTTGGCCAAGGCGGGGATCATCAACGAGGAGATTCGCGATCTGGCCTTGAGCGCTAAACTGCAATTTCGCAAACCCGCGCCCGCGAAGGCGAGCCAGACCTTGACCTTTGTCGAGAACAAGGCGGCCAACGCCTTGCGTGCGGACATCACCCGGCAACTGGGCCTCTCGCAGCTTTATGACCTCGACCGGCTCGACCTCAATGTCGATACCACGCTCCATGCCAGCGCCCAGCGCGCGGTCACGCAACAACTCAAACGGTTGAACGACCCAGCGGCGGTGGCGGAGTTGGGCCTCTATGGGCATTACCTGCTAGAGCCGGACGATGACCTGACCAAGATCATCTTCAGCTTTACCTTGCACGAGCTGACCGCCGAGGGCGCGGTGGTGCGGATTCAGGCCGACAACCTCAATCAGCCCTTCGACATCAATCAAGGCGCGAAACTGGACATGGGCTCGTCGGCCAAGTTGCGCACGCTGATCACCTATCTGGAGATCATCGCTGACCTGCATAAACAGTTTGCTGGAAAGTCTGCGGCGCAGTTAGCCAAGGTCAGTGTACCGGCCAAGGATGTGTTGACGGCGTGGCTCATCGCGCACCTGCGCGGCCCGGGCGATCGGAGTCTGAACGGTACGCTCGAGGCGGCGATGGGCCGCCGTTATTCGGCTAACCCCGGTGAGGGCTTTTACACCGGCGGCGGGGTGCACCATTTCAATAACTTCCATAGCGAAGACAATCATAAGGTCATGGACCTGTGGGAATCGACACGCAACTCGGTCAACCTGCCCTTCATCCGTCTGATGCGCGATGTCATCCATCACCTGACCTATCGTGCGCCCTCGACGGCGGCGCGCGTCTTGGCCGATGTCAACGATCCTAAGCGAGACACCTATCTGGTCAAGTTTGCCGACAGCGAAGGGCGCGCCTTCCTCGCCCGGTTCCACAAAAAATATCGTGGCCTGACCCCGTCGCAGATGGCCGACAACCTGCTTAACCACTTGGCCGCGCACCCCAAGCGGCTGGCGGCGGTGTTTCGTTACATTGAGCCGCAGGCCGATCTGGCGGCCTTTACCCGGTTGATGCGCGGCCGTTTGGTGCGGCCCGGCGCGTATGACGACAAGGACATGGCCTATCTGTTTGAGACCTATGGGCCGGACAAGTTTAATCTCGCCGATCGGGGCTATATTACCCAGATTCACCCGTTGGAGTTGTGGTTGGCGGCCTATCTGCGTCAACACCCGACGGCAAAGTGGGAGGAGTTGGTGCAGAAATCGGGCCGTGAGCGGATCGAGGTCTATGATTGGTTGTTCACCACGGGGCGCAAAAATGCACAGGACAATCGTATCCAGTCGCTGATGGAGATCGAGTCTTTCCAAGAGTTGCACAAACGCTGGCGCCGGCTGGGTTATCCCTTTAACAGTCTGGTGCCGTCGTATGCCTCGGCGATTGGTTCGTCGGCCGACCGCCCGGCGGCCTTGGCCGAGATGATGGGCGTGATCCGTAACGATGGCGTGAAGTTGCCGTCCGTGAACATTAGGCAACTGGAATTCGGCGCGGATACGCCGTATCACACCGTGTTCCGGCGCACGCCGATGAAACCTGAGCGGATCTTCGACCCGGTGGTGGCGCAGGTGGTGCGTAAGGCCTTGTTAGATGTGGTCGAGAACGGCACGGCGCGGCGCATCAAGGGCGCGTTCCCGACCGCCGAGGGTAGCCTCGCGATTGGGGGTAAAACGGGGACGGGCGACCACCGGATGCAGGTCATCGCGGCGGGCGGGCGCGTCATCGAAGAGAAGGTGATGAACCGCGTCGCGACCTTTGCCTTCTTTATGGGCGAACGCTATTTCGGCGTGATCACCGCCTTTGTGCCGGGCGAGCAAGCGGGCAACTACCATTTCACCAGCGGCCTGCCAGTGCAACTCTTGAAGACCATGGCGCCTATCCTGCGCCCCTTGGTGTTAGGTCAAGAAAATGCCGAATTGCCGTGGCTGGCGCAGGTGGCGGCCTTTGATGCGGAGGCTAAGGCGGAGTCTGTGGCGCGTGCGGCGGTGACTAAACAGGTGGCCGTGGTAGCGCCTAAGCCGCTAGCGAAGCCTGTGCTTGTACCGCCTAAGCCCGTGCTGGCAACACGCTCGGCTGCCCCGGTGGCCAAGGCGGCTGTCCCCTCTGCCGCTATCCCGGCGGCCTCTGTGCCACCGGCAAAGCCCGTTGCGATAACCCGACCCGTGCCGACGCCGAACGCGCCGAGCGTCAGCGTGCCTGCGTCGGTCGTTGTGTCGCGTCCCTTGGCGTCGCCCGCACCGCCTCCGGCGCCGCCGGTGGTGGAGGCGCCTAAGCCCGAGCAGAAACGCAATCCCTGGGTCTCGCCTGAGTATGAATACCTGTTTTAACGGGCGGGTGGCGTGGGGCGCATCGGGTACAATGCCGCTCTTTAGTTTACGCTAGCGGCACGCAGAACAACGGGATGCAACTCTTTGCCTTTGGCATCAACCACCACACCGCGCCCGTCGCCGTACGGGAGCGCGTGGCCTTTCCGCCGGATATCTTGGAACGGGCCTTGCAGGATCTGACGCGGGACGAACGCGCCAGCGAAGCCATTATTGTGTCCACCTGCAATCGTACGGAGGTGTATTGCAACACACATACGCCTGAGGCGGTGGCGGATTGGCTGGCCGATTTTCATGGCATCCCGCGCACGGAGGTCAGCCCCTATCTGACGATCTTCGCGGGCGATGACGCGATTCGTCACGCCTTTCGTGTCGCCTCGGGCTTGGACTCGATGGTGTTAGGCGAGACGCAGATCTTGGGGCAGCTCAAGCAGGCGGTGGATAAGGCGCAGACGCTGGGGACGGTGGGCACGCTGTTGTCCAAGCTGTTTCAAAATACCTTTGCGGTGGCGAAAGAGGTGCGTACCGCGACCGAGATCGGGGCCAATACGGTGTCGATGTCGGCGGCGGCCGTGGCCCTCGCGGAGCGCATCTTCCCGTCGATCGCCCGGCAATCGGTGCTGTTTATCGGTGCGGGCGAGATGATCGAGCTGGTCGCCACCCATTTTGCCGCGCGCACCCCGCGTCGCATCATGGTGGTTAATCGCACCGTCGAACGGGCGCGCGAGTTGGCCGACCGGTTGGGTGGTGAGGCCGCCGCGCTCACCCGGTTGCCTGAGATCCTGCACGAGTTTGATATCGTCTGCACCTCGACCGCCAGCCCCTTGCCCATCTTGGGTCTGGGGCTGGCCGAACGCGCCCTCAAGGCGCGGCGGCATCGGCCGATGTTTATGGTGGATCTGGCCGTGCCACGCGACATTGAGGCCGAGGTGGGTGAGTTGAGTGATGTCTACCTCTACACCGTGGACGACTTGGGTGAGGTGATTCGCGCCGGTCACGACGCGCGGCGCTCCAAGGTGGACGAGGCGGAAGCCATCATCACCACGCGGGTGAGCGAGTTTACGCATTGGATCGATAGCCGCCGTGCGGTGCCGACGGTGCGCGCCCTGCGCGATCATGGTGAACGCTTGCGTCGCCATGAACTAGAAAAGGCCCTGAAACACCTCACCCATGGCGAGGATCCGGCGCAGGTCTTGGATGCCTTGTCCAAGGCCTTGACCAATAAATTCCTACACGAGCCTACGCATGCCTTGGGTCACGCTCAAGGCGACGAACAAGGGCGTCTCGCGCACCTGATCGAACGGCTCTATAACCTGCACGGCGAACGCTAGCGACGCTGGCCGCCCTCGTTGTCCGGCGTGTTCCCTTTCCTTTAAGTCCGCTATGAACCCCACCCTCATCAATAAACTTGATCAACTCGTTGATCGCCATATCGAGATCGACGCGTTGTTGGCCGAACCCACGGTCACGGCGAATATGGATCGTTATCGCCGGATCACCCGTGAACAGAGCGAGATCGGCCCGGTGGTCGCGGAATATCGCGCTTGGCAGCAGGCGCAGGCCGACCTTGCCACGGCGCGCGAGCTGATCGCAGACCCAGAGATGCGCGAATTGGCCGAGGACGAGATCACCGATGCCGAGGCGCGCATCGTGCAGGTCGAGGCCGCGTTGCAGGTCTTGTTGCTGCCTAAAGACCCCAACGACGAGCGCAATGTGTTCTTGGAGATCCGCGCCGGGACGGGCGGCAACGAGTCGGCCCTGTTTGCGGGCACCTTGTTTCGCATGTACGCCCGCTATGCCGAACGGCAACGCTGGCAGGTGGAGATCGTCTCGGAAAGCCCCGGCGAGGTGGGTGGTTTCAAGGAGATCATCTGCCGCGTCAATGGGCAGGGCGCGTACTCCCGGCTCAAGTTTGAATCGGGCGGGCATCGCGTCCAGCGCGTGCCAGAGACCGAGTCGCAAGGGCGTATCCACACCTCGGCCTGCACGGTGGCGGTGATGCCGGAGGCCGACGAGCGCGTGGCGGTGGCGATCAACCCGGCGGATTTGAAAATAGACACCTATCGGGCCAGTGGCGCGGGTGGCCAGCACATCAACAAGACCGATTCGGCGGTGCGCATCACGCACCTGCCGACCGGCATTGTGGTCGAATGCCAAGATGATCGCTCGCAACACCGTAACAAGGCGCAGGCCTTGGGCGTACTGGCCGCCCGCATCCAAGATGCACAAGATCGCGTGGCACACGCAGAAGAGGCGTCAACGCGCAAATCGCTGGTGGGCAGCGGCGACCGTTCTGATCGCATCCGCACCTACAACTTTCCGCAGGGACGCATCACCGACCATCGCATCAACCTGACGCTGTATAAGATTGATGCCATCATGGATGGCGATATGGGGGAACTGATCGCCGCGCTGGCCAGCGAACATCAGGCCGAGCAGTTGGCCACCCTGAGCGGGGCGGTGGGTTAGCGGCGATCGACGCGATAACCAGCTGGGATGGCGAAGGTTGCCTCGCTGATGGCGGCGTCGGAGTGGGCCTCGTAGGCCATGCCGGCGCGCGTTTGACTGCGCCGTGCGAGGTCGGCCATGGGGCCGGCCCCCTCAAATTTGAAGCTTATCTGGGTTGCACAGACCATGCCTTTGGATAACATCTTGCGCGCAGCTTCGTTGAAGATGCGCACTTGTGGGGAGGTGGGGCTGTTGTTTGATGCGGTACCCGCAAAGAAATCTTCATTCTCGATGGTCTGTATAAAGGGTGCGAGCTCCTTGCGCTCGCTGGCCTTGCGGTCTAACCACACCTGACCCTCAAGGTGTATCGTCGCCTTCTCGGTGCCCCACTCAATCGGCATGCTGGCGGCGAGCTCGAACTCTTCGCAATGCCAGTCACCTAGGGCGGTGTTACGCCCTGTGGGTTTGATGTTAAAGCTCATGCTGTTGTTGCCATCGCTGCTACGACTACGGGCGGTGAGGGCGCGCACCTCTGCAGTGCGCATGAGGTGATCGATCACGGCCACCTCTTTGCGCTTGATGTCGTAGAGGTAGCTGTAGTTGCGGCCGCGTTCATTGAGGTCGCGGCGCATCTGGTGGTCTTTGATCATCAAGGCCTCGCGCCCCGTTTGGTTCATCCCCATGGTCATGACGGTGCTGCGCCCGCTGAGGGTGAAGTCGGCCATCGCCGTGTGTGTGACGCCAACCATGCAGATAGCGAGTAGAAGACGATTCATGTGGGTCCCCGGGGTGTGAAGGTGTCGTGTTCAGAGAGGTTAAAACGCTGGTAGATGCGCTGCAAGAAGGGCGGTGCCCACCAGTTGAAACGCCCCAATAGACGCAACGAGGCGGGGACGAGCAACATGCGCACCAGCGTGGCGTCAATGATGACGGAGAATAATAAGCCTAGGCCCATCGCCTTCATGAAGACCACCTCGCCCATCGCAAAACTGGCCAGCACGACGCCTATCAGTAAGGCCGCGCTGGTGATAATGGGGCCGCTCTTTTGGATGCCGGTGGCGATAGAGGTGACGCTATCGCCACTGCGGTGGCAGCTTTCTTTGATGCGCGAGAGTAGAAAGACCTCGTAGTCGATCGAGAGACCAAAGGCGGTGGCGAAGATGAGGACCAACACTGTGCCTTCCATCTGGCCTTGCGGTGTAAAGCCGAGTAGACCGGCCATGTTGCCGTCTTGGAACACCCACACCAAGCCGCCAAAGGTGGCGGTCAATGAGATGATGTTGGTGAGGATGGCCTTAATCGGCAAGAAGACGCTGCCCAGCATGAAGAAGAGCAACACGCCAATGACGAGCATGATGGCGCCCATGACCCACGGGGTGTTCTGCACGAGGGACTCGACATAATCCAGATGTTCGGCAGGGAAGCCCCCGACTTGCATCGCTGTGATGCCGGGGGGCAAGGGCATGGCGCGTAGTTGCCGTACTAATTGACGCGCCTCAGGGGTGATGGGATCTGCCGTGTAGCGTACTAGGACCAGGGTTTGATGGCCCTTGGCGTAGGTCTGTAGGGCGATGCTGGCGGCGGGGAATTGTTCGGGGTGTTGATAGAATAGCTGATAGTCGGCCAGGGACATGCCGGCACTGAGGGTGACGAGACTGTCGACACGATTGATGCCGGGCAGGGCGTTGATTTGTCGTGTGAGGGCGTCGATGGCTGTCAAGCCCGCCGCGAGGTGGGCCGGGCCTTGCGTCTGCACGCTGAGGATCAAGGGGCTCATCCCCGAGCGAGGAAAAGATTGCTCCAAGATCTGCTGGACCTGACGGCTCTCGGCAGCGACGGGCAACGAACGACTATCGACCGGGCCTATTTGCATGTGCAAGATGGGTAGACCGAAGAAACCTAGGAGCAATATGCTGACGACGAGCACCGCGCGCGCGTTATGCATCACCCAGTAACTAAAACGCTCCCAACGCCCACGATCGACGCGCGCACGGCCTTTACGGCGCGGTATGGCGCAATAGTTGATGCGCTCACCGAGGAGGACGAGTAACGGCGGCAAGAGCAGAATGGCGGTCAGCATCGCGGCAATCACGGAGAGCCCGCCGGCCAGTCCCATATTCTGGAAGAACTGTTGTGGGAGTAACAGCAGACAGAATAGGCTGGAGGCTACGGTCACACCGCTAAAGGCGACGGTGTGACCGGCGGTGGCCATGGTCGTGCCTAAGGCGTGTTGGGGTGTGTGACCGTGCGCTAGTTCTTCGCGGAAACGCGAGACGATAAAGAGGCCGTAGTCGATGGCGAGGCCTAGCCCAAGCATGGAGACTACATTGGCGGCGTAGATGGTGATGTCAGTGAAGAGGGCGCAAAACTTGAGTAAGGCGGTGCTGAGTATCACCGTGACGACGCCGATCATGAGCGGCATCAAGGCGGCGATGACTGAGCGAAACACCCATACCAAGAGGACCGCTAAGATGCCAAAGCTGATCCACTCGGCGCGTTCGACATCGTGGGTGAGCTGGGCGCGGACATCCATGTAGGTGGCCAGTTCGCCGCCGGCGGTGACCTGTAGACGCTCGGAGGTGAGGCGTTGACGCACGGCTTGATAGGCGGCGATCCCTTTGTCGGAGCCGCGTGCGAGGCGCACGATGGCATAGGTCATCTCGCCCGTGTGCGAGCGCAGTGCAGGGTCTAGGGTTTGGAAGTAACTGTCGACCCCTAAAACGCCGGGGATGTTTCCGATGGGGTCGAGTACCGCCTCCACAGCACGGCGGTATTCGGGGTCATCGGGGGTGAAGGCGGGGGTGTGCGGCCGGAAGAGCAGGATGACGGCGGTTTCGTCGTGCCCATATTGTTCGCGTACCGCTTGGCGTGCCAAGGCCGAGCCGCTACCTGGCACATCCCAGCCGGGCGACAAGGTCAGTCGTTGCATGACATCTTTGCCGTACACGCCTGCGAAGATGGTCAATAGCAGGGCGACGACCAAAAAGGCACGCGGGGCGTTACTGATGCGGTGGCCCAAGCTGCGGAACATAGGGGTTGCGATCGTCTCTCTTGATAGGTCTAGGGCCGCATCATAAAGCCATTGTCCGTTTGGGGTGATGGATCGCGATAAAAATAGCGCATTAAATGCCGTTTGCGGTATGCTGACTGTGGTTTATGACTTTGTGAGTGCCTTATGTCCCGTCTGCTTTCGGTGTTTTTGTTGACCCTGGTAACCTCCCCCGTCTTGGGCGCGGCCCCGATGCCACCCGTAAATGGTACTGTCGCCGCGCCGACGGGCACGGTTAACGCCAGTGACTCACTGAAGGGGAAGCTGGCCACGCTACAAGATTATTTCACCGAGGAGGAGTGGAAACAGGTTTCGCACTATCTGCTCGATGCCGCGTTAGACGGCCTGCAAGGCACGGAGGATGCGAGCTTGGCGCCTGATTTGGCTTTTCGGCTGGAGATCCTCCAGAGGCGTATGCGCGTCGAGGGTGATGGCTATATCAAGGATCTTTCCCAGAAGTGGGATGCAATGATGATCCCACCACCGCCGGTGGTGTATGAGCCGCGTCCGCTACCCGCATGGGGCGCGCCGTCAGCGCCTGTAAATACACCCCCCGCACCGCCGCGTTGATCCCTGCGATCACCTTGACCGCATGGCTGGGGGACGCACAGCATGCCTTAGCCCGTGTCCATGTCTTTTCGCCGGCCGAGGCGCGGATTGAGGCGCACGCCCTGGCGAGTTACGCGCTGGGCCAGCCTCGGGTGTGGCTGGTGGCGCACGGCGATGAGACCCTGTGCGCGGAGTGGCAGCAACGCTTGGATGCGGCATTGGCGCGTCGTTTAGCGGGCGAGCCGATTGCGCAGATCGTGGGCGTGCGTGAGTTTTATGGGCGCGACTTTAAGGTCACGGCGGCGGTTTTGATCCCCCGCCCCGAGACGGAACATTTGCTTGAGGCGGCGTTGACGCAGTGGCCTGCGGGGGCGAGGGTGGCGCTGTTGGATGTGGGGACGGGGAGCGGCTGTGTGGCGATCTCGTTGGCGCTGGAACGACCGGAGGCGGAGGTGACGGCGCTGGATATCAGTCCCGATGCCCTCGCCGTCGCGCAGGAGAATGCGCGTGCGTTGGGCGCGGCGTTGCGTTTTGTCGAGGGCGATCTGTTCGCACCGTTAGGCGGACAACGCTTTGCTGGCATCGTCTCGAATCCGCCCTATATCGCGGCGGCGGATCCACATCTTGCGCAAGGCGATCTGCGCTTTGAACCGGCACTGGCCTTGGCATCGGGCGTGGAGGGGCTGGATACGATCCGTCGCCTGATCGCGGCTGCGCCCGATCATCTTGTCTCTGGCGGCTGGTTGATGTTGGAGCACGGCTATAACCAAGGGACGGCGGTACGCGCACTCCTTACCCAGCGGGGCTTTGTGCAGGTGGAGACGCAACACGATCTTGCCGGATTGGATCGGTTGAGTCTAGGGCGGTGGGCGTGATCGGCGCGTGCTTACGCTGCGAGCAAGGGCTCTAGGTCGCCTGCGGCATCCAGCTCAGAGAGGTCGTCAAAGCCACCGATGTGCTGTTCGCCGATAAAGACTTGTGGCACGGTGCGGCGGCCGGTGAGCGCGATCATGGCGTCGCGCTGCTCGGGCTGTAGGTCAACGCGGATCTTTTCGATCGTGGTAACGCCCTTGCGGTTGAGGAGCTTTTCGGCCATGACGCAGTAGGGGCAGGTCGCGGTGCAATACATTTTTACGATGGGCATGGTCGTTCCTAGGCGTTTAATAGATTAGCGTTCTTTGGGTAGACCGGCTTGGTCCCACGAGCCGATGCCGCCGGCGAGGTTGTGTACCTTGGTGAAACCGGCGCGGCGTAACTGGCCGCAGGCACTTTGTGAGCGGTTGCCGCTACGGCAGATGGCGATGACGGCGCGGTCTTTATATTTTTCGAGTCCGCCGATCTCGGCCTTGAGCTTGCCGAGCGGGATATGGCGTGACTTGGGGACATGGCCATCGCGGAATTCGGAGTCTTCGCGTACATCGAGGATGAGGGCGTCTTCGTGGTTGAACAGGCGCACGACCTCTTGTGGGCCAATCTGCACGACACCGGAGAGTTTGCCGGTTAACGAGGGCATGACCAGCATGAGGCCGGAGGTGAGGACCAAGATGATGAGCCAGATGTTTTGGGTGATGAAATCGATAGGCATGGTAAAGACCGCAGAAAGAACGACAGGCTGGGATTTTACTCCAGCCTGTCAGAGGGTAGGAAGTTTGCTTACGCTTAACAGCAGGCGCCGCCTTCTTTAAAGCCGAGTTTTTTGAGGATCGCGACCAGCGGGCAGAGGTTGGTAAACCCCGATTGGAGCAGGTTGACGCCGATGAAGGCGGTGAACCAGAGCCAGCTTGCGGCGGTCAGGTCGACCGTGCCCGCGTTGTGGGCGAGGAACAGGGAGAGGAGGATCATAAGGCCGGCGACGATGCGGACGATGCGTTCAATAGACATAGGTTTCCTTTAGGTGGGGGTCGTTGTAGGTTGGGCGTTGCGCTGCCAGAGGAAGTACACCAAGGGGATGACGACCAAGGTCAGTGCGGTGGAGGCGAAGGTGCCGAAGATGAGGCTGACGGCGAGGCCGCCGAACACGGGGTCGGTGGTCATGATGGCCGAACCCAAGATGATGGCCAAGGCGGTGAGCAGGATGGGGCGGAAACGCACCGCACCGGCCTCGATCACGGCCTCCTTCAGGCTGTAACCTTGTTTGCGATAATCGAGGATGAAGTCGATCAGCAATAGCGAGTTGCGCACCACGACACCGGCCAAGGCGATGACGCCGATCATTGAGGTGGCGGTGAAGGCCTGACCGGTGATGACATGGCCGGGGAAGACGCCAACCAAGGTGAGCGGGATCGCGCCCATGACGATGAGCGGCAACATGAAGGACTTGTAGTAGCCGACCAGCATCAGGTAGATGAGGATGAGGGCGACGATGAAGGCCGAACCGAGGTCGCGGAAGACATCGAGTGTCAGGCGCATCTCACCACCCCAGAGCAGGGTGTTCTCCACCACATCCTTGGGGCTGGCCTGGGTGAAGCCGAGATTGCCGGTCTTGAAGACGGTGCCATCTGGTAGCACCTTGCCGTCTAGCTGCGCATCCAAGGCGAGTACGGCGTACACCGGGCTGGACTTGAGCAGCTCGCCGCCGACCATGACCATGGGGTGTTGATCGCGATCGTAGATGGGGCGCGCTTGTTGCACCGGCTTGATGCTGGCAATGGCCGACAGCGGGATCTGTTGCCCGTGCGGGTTGGTGATACGCAGGCTCATCAAGGATTCAGGCTGGGTGCGTAGTTCATGCGGCAGGCGCACGCGGATGTCGATCGGCTCGCGGGCACTGGTCACATGCAGCGTGCCGATGTTGAGACCGGCCACATAGTCGCGCAGCAGTTTGGCGATCTGTCCGGGGACGATGCCGGCGAGCATGGCCTTTTCACGGTCGATCTGGATGTGGAAGTTATCCGCGTTGGCGGTCACCGAATCATCCACATTGATCATGCCGTAGATGCCCTTGAAGGCGCTGTCGATGATCGGTGCGGCGGCGCGTAGTCGCTCGTAATCCGGGCCGTAGAGTTCGGCCAAGATCTGCGCCTGTACCGGCGGGCCGGGTGGCGTTTCGTAGAGCTTGATGTTGGCGCTGGGGTGTTTTTGGCGCACGGTGGCGAGGGCCTCGTTCATCTGGATAGCGATGCTGTGCGAGGCATCATCGCGGTGATGTTTGTCCACGAGGTTGACGCGGATCTGGGCCAGATTGGTGCCGCGCTTGATCATGTCGCCGCGCACGAGGGCGGCAAAGTCTATCGGGGCCGTGAGGCCCGAGAAGGTCTGATAATCGGTGACATGCGGGTGTTTGGCGATGACCGCGCCCACCGCTCGGGCGACCTGATCCGTCGCGGCCAAGGCCGTGCCGGTGGGCATGTCAACCTGTAGCAACAGGGTGTTGGTGTTGTCGTTAGGCAACATCTTGAGCTCGACACCGAGTGGCGAGAGTGGGCCGTTCAGTCCTGATGGGCGGATGAATTGCCAGGCCGGCATCAACATTGCGCCGCCCAAGAGGGTGAGCACGAGGGCAAAGGTGATGTTGCGTTTGGTGGCCGAGGCGATCAACGGGGTGAGGGTGGCGACATAGGCGCGGTGCAACGGGTCTCGCTTCGACTCGCCTATCTCTTCCAGCGTAGGCGTCGTCTCCATGGCTTTCAAGGCCTTGCCGCGCAGCCATAGATTAGCGGCCCACGGCACGACCATGTAGGCGACGAGGATGGAGGCGATCATGGCGATCGGCACATTGAAGGGGATGGGCAACATGAATGGCCCCATCATGCCGCTGACGAAGGCCATGGGGATGAAGGCCAAGATGACGGCGATGGTGGCGATATTGGTCGGATTGCCGATCTCGTTGGTGGCCGTGATCAAGGTCTGACCAAAGTCTTTGCCGCCGCCGTGGTGCAAGTGGCGGTGGATGTTCTCGATCACCACAATGGCGGCATCGACCAAGAGTCCGAGCGAGAGGATGAGTGCAAACAGGGTGATGCGGTTCATGGTCTGACCGGCGACAAACCCGACGGCGAGGACCACGAAGAGGATGAGCGGCACGGTCATGGTGACGATGCCAGCCTCGCGCCAGCCCAAGAAGGCAACGAGGATGACGACCACCGAGGCGATGGCGATGCCGAGGTGCATGACCAGTTCGTTCACCGCCGCATCGGCCTTGGCGCCATCGTTGCGGGTGACGGCGATGTCGATGCCGGCAGGGATGGCTTGGCTTTTTAGTTCGTCCAGTTTGGCAAGGACGGCATCGGCGACGACCACGGCGTTGGTGCCGGACTTCTTGGCGATGGCGAGGGTGACGGCGGGGCGCTCATCACGCGACAAACCGGCGGCACTGGCGAGGCCATAGGCAAAGCGGGTGGTCTCTTCGGTCTCCACCGCACCATCTTCGATCCGGGCGACATCTTGAAGATAGATAGGCGCACCGGTGCGTGAGGTGCCGACGACGATCTGGCGTACCTTCTCGGCGGAACACAGGAAACAGGCCATGCGCAAGGGGACGCTACGATTACTTTGCACCAGGTCGCCCAAGGGCGCGGCGACATTGGTACCGCTCAGGACTTGATCGATACGGTCTAAGGTGACGCCCGAGGACTCTAGGCGTTGCGGGTCTATCCAGACATTGAGTGCCTGGGCGCGACCACCCAGGATCTGCGTGAAGGAGACGCCAGGCACATTACGCAGCTGTTCCAACACGCGCTGACTCACCTGCCGCAGGCGCATATCGTCGTGCGTGCTGGAGTTGAGCGTGAGCGTCATGATGGGCACATCATCGACATTGATCGGCTTGATGATGGGTTCCATCGCGCCGGGCGGGATGCGATCCCAGTTTTGCATGATCTGGTTGTAGAGCTTGACGAGGCTTTTTTCTTGGTCTTCGCCGACCTTAAATTGCACCGTGACGAGGCCGAAGTCGTTGCTGGCAAAGCCGTAGGTGTGATCGACACCGGCTTGCGCGTTCATGATCGCCTCGAGCGGTTTGACCACGAGGTTTTGGATCTCGGCGGCCGACGCGCCGGGCTTGGCGACGATGATGTTGGCGGCCGGGACGACGATCTGCGGGTTGTATTCGCGCGGCGTGACGATGAGTGCCAAGAGGCCGGTCAAGGTAACGGCGAGGATAAACAGCGCCGTCATCTTGGAGCGTAAGAAGATACGCGCCAGTTTTCCGGCGAGGTTTTCGGGTGCGTTGCTGTGGTCGTCGGTCGTGCTCATGGTGGCGGCCTCGGTTATTTGGCTACAGCAGGGGCGGCGACGATGCGATCGCCGTTATTCACCGTGGCGGCCTTGCTGCTGACGACGCGATCACCCGCGCTCAGGCCGGATAGGATCTCGACTTGACCGGCTTTTTCGGCCCCGGCGCGCACCATGCGGTATTGGGCGATGCCCTGCGCGTCGATGACGAAGACGCCTTCGATGCCCGCGCGGTTTTGTAGTGCGGTCTGGGGAACGGCCAACATCAGACGCAGGCCGGTGGCGAAATGCACGCGGGCAAAGGCGCCACTGTGGAGTCGCGTACCGCTCACATCGAGTTTGACCAGATAGGTGTGGGTCATCGGGTCGGCGGCGGGAGAGATGCGTGCGATCTTGGCGGTGAGCGGGGCGGCTTGACCGTCGATCTCGACCTTGATGCGGTCACCCTGCTTGAGGCTACGGAAGACGCTGTCGTCAACGCTGGTCTGTACTTGGAGGTGCGCGGTGTTTTCGACGATGACCACGGGGTGGCCTGGCGCGGCGATATCCCCCTCATTGGCCAGCTTTTGGGTGACGACGCCGCTGATCGGGGCGGTGACGGTGGCGTAACGCAATTGCCCCGTGGCCGTAGCGAGTCCGGCCTTGGCCTGTGCGGCGCGCGACACCGCGATCTCGTAGCCTAGCTTCATCTTCTCGTAGTTTTGCCGGGTGACGACCTCGTCTTTATAGAGGTTGGCAAAGCGGTCGTAGTCGGCCTTGGCATCTTTACGGGCATCTTCGGCTTGCTGTAAACCGAGTCGGGCTTGCTCGACTGCGCCCTCGACATCGATAGGATCGACGGTAAAGAGGCGTTGCCCTGCCTTAACGGCCTGCCCTTCCACGACGGCGATGTCGCGGATGTGACCCATCAGGCGCGAGGCGACCTTGACCGATTCTACGGCGACGACGCTGCCGGCGGTGGTGATGACGCTGGCGGTCTCGGTGGGTTCGATCAGGACGCTCTCGGCGTTGATCGTGCGCACGACGGCGTTTGCGCTGGCCTGCTCGGCAGGGTCAGAACAGGCAGTCAGAGAGAGGGCGAGGACCAAGGCGGTCAGGGGGATATTTTTCATGGGGGAGACCTCGAACACGACGGGGTTTACAGGGTATCGACAGAGAGTACGCCAACGACGCGTTGCAGTTCTGCGCGTTGGACGGCGGCGTCATAGTGTGCGGCGACCAGATCGGCACGCGCCTTGTCGCTCTGGGCTTGTGCGGCCAAGACCTCGACGGCCGTGGCCATGGCGTTTTCATAGCGTTTCTTGATCAGGCGTTGTGCCTCTTCGGCCTGCGCCACGCCGGACTCACGGGCGACGATCTTTTCGTCGGCTTCGAGGGCCTTGCGCTGCGCCTCGCCGACTTGATACGCCACGCCTGCTTCGGCTTGGCGTAGCTTGGCGGCCAGTTCACTGCGTGCGGCCTCGGCACGGTCGATGGCGGCGCGGGTGATGCCGCCGTCGAACGCCGTCCACGATAAGACGCCGGCCACGGTGTAGGAGGCGGCCTCTAGGCCGATCTGTTTGTCGTTCCAGTCCTGCCGCGCCATGACATTAAACTTGGGCATGCGCTCGGCGCGGGCGGCTTTGACCTGATGGCCGGCGCCGTCGATCTGGTTGCGTAAGGCGTTGATACCGGCGTGTTTGGCGAGGGCCTGGGCGCGCAGTTCGGCCGTCGTGCCGGGTAAGAGTTTGGGGATGACGGGCGCGCCGACATCGAGGGCCTCGTGGAGCGGGCGGCTCATCATCAGCGCGAGTTGATCTAAGGCGGCGGCTTCAGCGTTCTTGGCCTCGATGACCTTGATCTTCATCTCTTGCAGGTTGGCGCGTGCGGAGAGGACATCGCTCTTCAAGACCATGCCTTGCTGATGGAGGCGGTCACTGACGCGGGCAAACTCTTGGGCGGCTTTGTTCGCATCGGCGGCCAGGGTGATGTAGGCGCGCGCGGTGTGTACGCCTTGGTAGGCCATTAATACCTGCTTGATGAGGTGTTGCCGCGCCACCGCATCGCCAGACTGCGCGGCCCGGACATAGGACTTGGCGGTATCGACATGGCTCTGGATCTGGCCGGCGTTGTAGATCGGCATGAGCAGTTCGATACGGGTGTTGAAGTTGTTGACGGCCCCGGGGTTATTGAGTGTGCTGGGTTCGACGCCTACGCTGCTTGGGCCTATATATTGGCTGGCATCAAAGTCGCCAAAGGTTACATGGCGTTGCCCCAGTTTCATGCCAAATGCATTTAGGGGGTCATTGCTACGCGAACCGGTCAGAGAGAGGTTCACCTGGGGCAGCTTGTTGCCCTCGGCCTGACGCACGGCGGCCTCGGCTTGTTGGATCTGGCTGCGCGTGGCGTCTAGGTCGGGGTTTTGGCTGAGGGCGGCGGCAATGGCCTGGCGCAGATCCACCGGCGTGACCGGTGCCGCGAGGGCGTGTGCTGGCAAAGTACCCGCCGCTATCAAATGACCCCATAGGGCCAGCAACAATCGTGTTCTCATCCACGCTCTCCGATCGGTAGTCCGACACGCGACCCTTGTTGCGAGGCGTAACAAGGGTCGTATATAAGCAAATAATTATATTCCATGCCTCTTGCTAATGCAAGGATGGGCGGATTGTATCGCGTACTAGGCGTTTGACAACTGTGAGATGACAACCGTGATATCAATCGTTGCGTAAGTAAGTGCTGTTCGCCAGCACGCTGGCTCCTACGGTGGAGGCCGCTACGAACTGCCGTAGGAGCGGGCTTGCCCGCGAAAGCTACGGCAGCGAGCGCTGCAAGCACCTTCGCAATGATTAATATGACCCTGATTATGATAGGGTCATGGGCAGGGACGGGCTTAGGACAGGCTTATTGCGCGAAGCCGCAAAAGACATCGCGCATCATGCTGATCAGGCTGAGGGTGCGGCTGTCGCTGATGCGATAGTAGATGCGGTTGGCGTCCTTGCGGGTGCGCAACACGCCCTTGTCGCGCAGGACGGCGAGGTGCTGGGAGATGTTGCTTTGCGAGGTGCCCACATGACTGACGAGGTCTTGTACGCTGATCTCTTTGTCGCCGAGGGCGCAGAGGATCTTCAGCCGCAAGGGATGCGACATGGCCTTCATGGCGCGTGAGGCCTGCTCGATGTGCTCATCGGTATCGATGACTTGCTGTTGTATCTGTTGAGTGTTCATGAAAAAGCCTTATATCACTACATACTGATCTTTGGTGCAACATTACAGTAATGTGTAGGCGGCCGCAAGTTGGCTGCAAAGATCGACGAAAAAGGCTAAAATAAAGGCTCACTAAAGACTACGGCTTCGTTATGAGGCCTTACTAATATGGCACCCTCTGTTACCCCTGTCCTGTTGATCATCCTCGATGGTTTTGGCATCAGTGCCAATGCCGATTTTAATGCGGTGCATGCGGCGGATAAGCCAAATTTTGACCGCTATTGGGACACCTGCCCGCGCACCTTGATCCACGCCTCCGAGGCGGCGGTCGGCCTGCCGCGTGGCCAGATGGGTAACTCCGAGGTCGGTCATCTCAACATTGGCGCCGGGCGTGTGGTCTATCAAGATTACAGCCGCATCGAGTTGGCGATCCGCGCGGGCTATTTCTTCCATAACCATGTGCTTGAAAATGCCTTGCGCGATGTGAAGGCTACGGGCAAGGCCCTGCATGTCATGGGCCTGCTGTCGGATGGCGGGGTGCATAGTCACGATAGTCAGATTCACGCGTTGACCTTGATGGCGGCGCGCATGGGGCTCGATAAGGTGTATATCCACGCCTTTTTAGATGGCCGTGATACGCCGCCTAAGAGTGCTGCACGCTACCTGCGCTCCATGCAGGAGCGGCTTGATGGCCTAGGCGTGGGGCGCATCGCTACCTTGTGTGGTCGTTATTACGCTATGGATCGCGATAAACGCTGGGCGCGGGTCGAGAAGGCCTATGACCTGCTGGCACAGGGTAAGGCGGAGTTTCAGGCCGAGACCGCCGAGGCGGGCCTGGCCGCCGCCTATGCGCGGGGAGAGACGGATGAGTTCGTTAAGCCGACGGCGATCTGTCCAGCGGGTGAAAAACCGGTGCGGATCGAAGACGGTGACGCCATGGTGTTCATGAACTTCCGCGCTGATCGGGCGCGTGAGATCACGCGCGCCTTTACCGATGCCGCGTTTGACGGCTTTACCCGTGAGCGCGTGCCTAAGTTGTCGCATTACTGCGCCCTGACGCAGTATCAGGCTAACATGACGCATGTGGAGGTCGTCTTCCCGCCGACTGAGGTGCGCAACGGTTTTGGCGAGTATGTCTCGCGCCTCGGTCTGCATCAACTGCGCATCGCGGAGACCGAAAAATACGCCCATGTCACCTATTTCTTCAACGGCGGCGAAGAGACCGTCTATCCCGGCGAGGATCGCGTCCTGATCAAATCCCCCGATGTCGCCACCTATGATCTACAACCGGAGATGAATGCGGCGGAGGTGACGGACAAGTTGGTCGCGGCCATTGAGTCGCGCCAGTATCAGGCCATCGTTTGCAACTATGCCAACGCCGATATGGTGGGCCATTCCGGCGATTTCGATGCCGCAAAACGGGCCGTCGAGGCGATCGATGTCGGTCTGGGGCGTGTGGTCGAGGCGATGCGCGCGACTGGCGGCGAGACGCTGATCATCGCCGATCATGGCAATGCCGAGCAGATGCGTGACCCCATTACGGGTGAGCCGCACACCGCGCATACCATCAATCTGGTGCCGTTTGTCTATATCGGTCGCCCGGCGACGGTGGAAGATACCGGCGCGCTGGAGGATGTGGCGCCCACCTTGTTGCGCATGATGGGCCTCGCGCAACCGACCGAGATGGGCGGGCATGCCTTGGTGCATTTCGACGCGCCTCGGTAGTCGTTGCGTGTGGCGTGTGCGTACCCTGTGTGTGCTCGTGTGGTGCGGGCTGATGCTGGGCAGCGCTGGGGCGGCCACAGACAAAGCCACAGATAAGACCACCGCGACGCGCCACGAACTGGGCGCGTTGCGCGATCGCATCGAACAGTTAAGGCGCGAGGTGGAACAGACTGAGGGCGAGCGCGCCGATGCCGCCGATGCCTTGCGCGATACCGAACAGAACATCTCGACGGTACAACGCAGTTTGCGTGACCTTGGGCATCAGGCCATCACCTACGGCAGCGAGCTAAAACGCCTGGAGGGGCGGATTCGTTTAGCGCAGGCGCGGCGTGAAGAACAGCAAGAGCGGCTAGCCCTATTAGTGCGCCAGCGTTATATGCGCGGCGGAAACGACGCGCTGCGTCTAGCGTTGAATGGCGAAAACCCCGCGACCGTGGCACGGCAACTGGGGTACGCGGGTTATGTGGCGCAGGCGCGCGCCGAGCTGATCCGTGCGCATGCCCGCAGTCTGGACGAATTGGCCCGGCTGGCCGCGACGGTCGATGAAAACAAACAGCGACTAGATCGCGTGCGTGCGACGCAGGTGTCGGAGAAACAAAAGCTCGAAGGCGAGCGCCGGGCGCATGCGGCGGTGTGGGCGCAGAAGTCCGAACAGATCCAGCAACAACGCAAAGAGATCCGTTCAAAGGAGCGCGATGAACAACGGCTGACGCGTTTGGTGCAGCGCTTGGCCGCCTTGCGCCCGCGTCCAAAAGCCGTGCCCCAGGGAAAATCTGCGCCGGCACGCGGACAGATTGTCGATCAAGTCGCCGATGCGCGTCTGGCGGGCGTGGGCTTTACGCGCTTGCGCGGGCGGCTGGCCTTGCCCGTTGCAGGCGAGATCGGCACGCGTTTTGGGGCGGCGCGTGAAGGCGGCGGGCCGGTCTGGAAGGGCTTGTTTATCCGTGCCGGCGCGGGGCAAGGCGTGCGTGCGGTGGCGACCGGTCAAGTGGTCTTTGCGGACTGGTTACGCGGCTTCGGCAATTTGATTATTTTGGATCACGGCGACGACTACCTCAGTCTATACAGCAATAACGAAAGTCTGTATAAACAGGCGGGTGAGTCCGTGCGGGCGGGCGATATGATCGCGAGTGTGGGCAACACGGGCGGGCATGAGCGTCCCGGGCTCTATTTTGAATTACGCCATCAGGGTAAGCCATTTGATCCGTTGGCATGGGTGGCCGGGAAATAGGTGTGAGGTGAAGGGTATGGGTATGTCGGGCAAGTTGAAATCATTGAGTATTCTTTTTGGCGGTGTGGCGCTAGGGGGGGCTATCGCGCTCAATTACCCCGCGCAGGCGACGCGCGAACAGGACCCCTTGCCCATCGAAGACCTGCGTGCCTTTACCGAGATCTTCGGCCGCATCAAGAATGATTATGTCGAGCCGGTAGAGGACAAAAAACTCATCACCGAGGCGATCAACGGCATGTTATCTGGCCTAGACCCGCATTCGTCCTACTTGGATGCCGATGCCTTTAAAGGACTGCAAGTCGACACCCAAGGCGAGTTTGGCGGTTTGGGTATCGAGGTTGGCATGGATGATGGCCTCGTGAAGGTCATCTCGCCGATTGAGGACACCCCCGCCTTCCGCGCCGGGATCAAGCCGGGCGACCTGATCATCAAGCTCGACGAGACGCCGGTGAAGGGGATGACCCTCAACGAGGCGGTCAAGCGTATGCGCGGCAAGATCGGCGCGGATATCATCCTCACCGTGATCCGCAAGGGGCAGGCCAAGCCGCTGACCATCACCATCACCCGCGCCGTGATCAAGATCAAGAGCGTTAAACACAAGCTGCCCGAGCCGGGCTTTGGCTATGTGCGCATCACCCAGTTCCAGGAGCGTACCGCTGAAAACCTGGTTGCCGCCCTAAAAGACTTGGAGACGCAGAACAAGGCCCCGCTCAAGGGCCTGGTGCTAGACCTGCGTAACGACCCGGGTGGCCTGCTCAACGCGGCCGTTGGCGTATCGGGCGCGTTCTTAAAACCCAAAGAGTTGGTGGTCTATACCGATGGGCGCACCGACGATGCCAAGATGCGTCTGAGCAATACGCGCGAAGATTATCTGCGCCCGGGCGAGTCGGATTATCTCAAAGGCTTGCCGGCGTGGGCGCGGACACTCCCCATGGTGGTGCTGGTCAATGGCGGATCGGCCTCGGCCTCCGAGATCGTCGCCGGCGCCTTGCAAGACCATAAACGGGCAGTGATTATGGGCACCCAGACCTTTGGTAAGGGCTCGGTGCAGACCATCTTGCCGCTCAATAACGGTACGGCGATCAAGCTGACCACCTCGCGCTACTACACCCCCAATGGCCGTTCGATTCAGGCCAAGGGCATAGAGCCGGATATCGTGGTCGAAGAGGGCAAGATTAGCGTTGAGTCCAACGGTCGCTCTGAGGTGCGTGAGGCCGATCTCGACCATCATCTCGCCAGCGAAGGCCGTGGCGGTAAACCTGAGGCCAAACCCGCTAAGACTAAACCTGCCGATAAGGCAACCGATAAGGCAACCGATAAGCCGGCTGACAAAGCGACCGATAAAACCACCGACGAGGCCGCCGTGCGTCCTGAAGATGCCATGGCCTCAAACAAAGACCTGCAGTTTGTCCAAGCGATCACCCTGCTTAAAGGTCTCAGCCTGTTGCGCCCGTGATGTGCCATGTCCAGCCCCTGTGATATCCAAAAACGGCGTGAGATCTGCTTTCATGCCACGCCGCCTGGGCAGATCGAGCGCGCCTTACCGCTTCTCGCCGGCCTACCACGGCTCTCTGCACGGCAGACGGGGGCGCAGTGTATCGAGGTGGCGTATTGCGTACAGGAATACACCCTACAGGCCCTAGAGGTGGGCTTGACCGGGCAGGGGTTTCATCTCGGCACGACCCTATTGAGCAAGCTAAAACGCGCCTTGATCTACTATGTCGAGCGTATCCAGCGCGAAAACCTCAAGGTGCCCGAGGTACAAACCAAGAACTATCAGGCCCATGTTGAGGGTTGGGGAAAACGCCCGCATGGCGACCATGACGACACGCCCAATGATGAGTGGCGACAATACAAATAGCGCGCGCTGTTCGGTCGCCGCAGACGCGTTAAACGATACCCGTTTGTTGCGCTATTCGCGTCACCTCCTCTTAGACGAGATCGGCATTGACGGCCAGACGCGGCTGTTGAACGCGACCGCGCTGATCATCGGCGCGGGGGGCTTGGGCTCGCCGGTCGCGCTTTATTTGGCGGCGGCGGGCGTGGGCCAGATCCTCATCGCCGATGACGACACGGTCGACCTGACCAATCTACAGCGCCAGATTGCCCACACCCAGGCCAGTCTTGGGATCAACAAGGCCGAGTCCGCCGCCGCTCATCTGCGCGCGGTGAACCCCGGGATCGTGGTTGAGGCGATGCCGCAGCGGCTCTCGGGCGCGGCTTTGGCGGCGGCGGTGGCGCGCGCGGATGTGGTCTTAGATTGCAGCGACAACTTTGCCACCCGTTACGCCATCAACCGCGCCTGCGTGGCGTTGCGGCGGCCGTTAGTCTCTGGCGCGGCGCTGCGTTTTGACGGTCAGATCAGCGTCTTCCCCAACGCGGGCCCAGACGCGCCGTGCTACGCCTGTCTATTC
>QYQG01000091.1 GCA_007280375.1 Betaproteobacteria bacterium | reverse complement strand
GTCACCGCCGAGGTCGAATCCGAGGTCGATGTGATAGTCCTGAACCATGGGCAGGTTGAGCGGTACGCAACCGGTCTCGCGGCCGATCTCGCCCAGCACCCGTTCGACCTCGGTGCGGTGGGCGGCGGCGACGACGAACCAGAGGTTCCAGTGGTGTTCGCGTTCGTAGTTGTGGTTGACCTCGGGGTGGGCGTTGATGAGCCGCGCCGCGCGTTCGACCTGATCGCTGTGGACGGCGACGGCGGCGAGGGTGCTCCAGCCCAAGGTGTGCGGCCGGAACACGGCGCCGATACGGGAGATGTGGCCGCTGGCCTTGAGGCGGGTGAGGGTGCTGATGACCTCGGCCTCGCTGCTATTTAAGTGCTCGGCGAGGCGTTGATAGGGGCGCGCGTCGAGCGGGAAGCTGCGTTGCCAGCGGTTGAGCAGGGCGAATTCGAGTGGACTAAGGTCGACCATGGTTAGAGTCCGAAACGGTGCGCGCGTGGCGTGAAGAAGATGCCGCTGGGGGCAAGGGCGGGGAGTTCGGCGCGTTTTTTCTGCGTCCGGGTGTCGTAGACCTCGACCCGATTGCCATCCCTGACCGAGAGCCAGACCTGTTCGCCGCGCGGGGAGAATTCCATGTGTAGGACGGCCTTGCCGGGCTGTAAGGTGTTGATGACTTGGCGCGCCTCGACATCGATGACCTGCACCTTGGCGTAGTCGGGGAAGGCGAAGTTGACCCAGAGTTGGCGTCCGTCGGGGCGGGCGATGACGAAGACGGGTTGACCGGCGACGGGGATCACGCCGACCTGTTGCCAGGTCGAGACATCGACGATGACGACCTCGTGGCGACCGACACCGGGGATGAAGGCGAGGTTGCCGACCATGGCCCAGGTCTCTAGGTGCGGCATTTTATAGACCGGCAGCGTGGGGTCGCTGCGGCCGTAGTCGGGCAGGGCGCGTTTGACGCCGCGTTCGGGGTGCCACATATCGAGCACGGCGATGCCTTTTTCGCCAAACAGGCCGGCGACATACCAGCGGCCATCGGGGGAGATGAGGGCGTCGTAGGGCTGTTTGCCGATGTTGGGGAACTGGGTGATCTTGGGGTTCTTGCGGTCGATGGATAGGTCAGCGACCCAGATCTCGCCCTCGCCTTGCTTGTTTTCCCACAGGCTGAAGGCGAAGCGGTTGTCGGTGCTGTCTTCGATGCCGACGACCTTGGAGCCGGTCGGGATCTCGGCGAGGAGTTCTAGCGTGTCGGTGTCGAAAAACTTGACCCCGCCCGGCGTGTAGTTGGCGACGGCGATGATCGTGCCGTCTTGTGAGATCGCCCCGCCGATAGCGTTGCCGGACTGCATGACGCGTTTGACGATGAGGCCAGTGAGCATGTCGATCTTGCTAAGACCGCCGTCACGACCGAAGACGAAGGCGTAACGCTCGTCGCGCGAAAAGACCATCGAGGCGTGCGACAAGTCGCCCAGGCCTTCGATGCGGCGCAGGATGCGGGCATGGGTGGTGTTGACCTCTAACAGCGAACCGGTGGCGCGTTCGACGATGAGGCCGAGGTCGCCGGTGGCCATGAGCGGCTCGGCCGTGGCGGGTAGGCTATAGAGGACGAGGGCGGCGAGGAGGGCGGTGATCTTCATTTAGGGAAACCGGTCTTTAATGCGTGGATGATCCAGTGCGCGTCCGCGTTGGACAGGAACGGGGCCCAGCCGGGCATGGCGGTGCCGGGGATGCCGTGCAAGGTGGCGGCGATCAAGGTCTCGGCGTCCTTGCCGTGCAAGGCGGGCGCGGTGAGCGGGGAGCCTAGGCCGCCGGTGAGGTGGAGGCCGTGGCAAAAACCGCATTCTTGCCGCACGAAATGGGTCAGTTCTTTGATCCGTGCGGGGCTGGGATCGGCGCTGGCGAGCGTGGCGCTGAGGAATAACAGCGCGAAGGGGAGTTTTATCGCAATCTTCATTTTTTAGAACACAGCACGCTGCGCTCTAAAAAACCTACTCACCCGGAGGTGTGCAAAGCGAGTAGGAAGAGAGGAATTTACATCATGAAAAATCGATCAATACACATCCATCACGGTGTTGTAGAGGTTGAACTTGCCGGTCGGGGTGACGAGGCGCGGGTCTTTGATCACCGTTTTGACCGTGCGGGTTTTGTCATCGACCACGACAATCGCCGATTCCTTGTTTTTCGGGCCCCAGACCGAGAACCAGACCTCATCGCCCGCCTTGTTGTATTCCGGGTGGGTGACGCGCCCTTCGGTGATGCCGGCGGCCTTGGCGAGGTTCATGACGACCGACGGTTTGTCGAGATTTTTGAGGTCATAAACAGAGACCGATTGACGCAGTTCGGCATCCGGCGACAGGGCGGCATCGACCCACAAGTTGGAGGACTTGGGATGGGTCTTGATGAACAAGGAGCCGTTACCGTGGTTCTTCAGGCTGCGCACGACCTTCCAGGCGTGTTGCTTGTGCTTGGCCGGATCGGTACCGATGACGGCGATGGTCTCGTCGCCTAAGTGGCCGGTGGCCCAAACCGGGCCGAACTTGACATCGTTCCAGTTGGCGCCACGGCCCGGGTGCGGCTTGACGCCGACCTTGACATTGGCGGCCAGCTTGTTCTCTTTGGTATCGATGACCGACACGGTGTCACGCATGTTGGCAGCGACCAAGAAGTAACGCTTGGAGGAGTCCCACCCGCCGTCATGGAGGAAACGCTCGGCCTCGATCTCGGTGGTCTTGAGGTTTTTGAGGTCGGTGTAATCGACGATGAGGATCTTTCCGGTCTCTTTGACGCTGACTACGAACTCCGGTTTGATGTGCGACGCAACGATAGAGGCGACACGCGGCTCGGGGTGATATTCGCCCTCGTCATAGGTGTAGCCCCGGGTCGAGACGACCTTTTTCGGCTCTAGCGTGAAGCCGTCCATGAAGACATAGGCGGGCGGCCAGTAGGAACCGGCGATCGCGATCTTGTCTTCATAGCCTTTGTACTTGGAGGTGTCGATGGAACGCGCGTCCGAGCCGGTACGGATAGTGGCCACGGTCTGCGGGGTCTCCATCCAGAGGTCGATGAGGTTAATGAGACCATCGCGGCCGGTGGTGTAGAGGTAACGGCCAGACTTAGAGAAGCGGGTGATGTGGACGGCAAAGCCGGTCTTTAAGATGGTGACGATCTTCTTGCTGTCGCCGTCGATGATGGCCAGCTCGCCCGAGTCACGCAGGGTGACCGAGAAGATGTTGTCGAGGTTGAGCTTGTTCATCTGCTTGGTCGGGCGTTTGTTGACCGGGACGATGACCTTCCACGAGGCCTTCATCTCTTTCATGCCCCATTCCGGCGGGGTGGGGGCCGGGTGTTGGATGTAGCGCGCCATCATATCCACCTCGGCGGCGGTCATCTCGTTGGAGGTCTCAAAGCCCGGCATGCCGCCGGCCGTACCGTAGCCGATGTAGGCCTTGAGCGAATCGGTACCGACCTTTTGCATCGCCTCGGGCAACAAGGCCTTGCCGGTCGCGCCTTTACGCAACACGCCGTGGCAACCGGCGCAACGGTCAAAGTAGATCTGGCGGCCGGCATCAAACTCGGCCTTGGTCATGGCTGGGGCCTTGGGGTCGCTCGATTGGTACATCGGCAACTTGCCCGCGCCGGCGCCCGCACCAGCGAGGTATTGTGCCTCCGGCGAGCCTTTGTGATCGACCTTGGCATCGGCTGCCAAGGCGCTAGAGACGGCGAGTGGGAGCGCGGCGAGGATAAACAAGCCGGACAGTAGAGATCTAGATTGCATGGGTACTGCTCCTAGTAGAGAGAAGGGAAATTAGGCCCGCCAAGGAAGCCCTTGTCGCGAGTGGGGCGAATGATTCACGACATCGTAACAGAGTACATTGACATAGGTCAATCTCAAGATATTTTTAACCTAATTGACATGGATCAAATATAATCCGCCCGCTTCGGGGCACTATGCGCCCCGCAACCCTGCCTAGGAGAACCTCATGATCATCGAACCCGTCGCGCTAGCTAACTTTTTTACCGTGTTTTTTTCGGCGGCGATGGTGATCCTGACTGGGGCGACCTACGCGCTGCTATTCGCCTATTCCCGTCTGCGTGACCGGCCGCGTTTGATGCCGTTGGCCTATGGCGCGTATCTTGGCTTAATGGTGTCTGTGTTTACGCTGGCCAACGCCGCGAACCTGTTTAACGACACCTTCTGGACCTTCATCGTGGGGCTGATGCTCCTCGGTTATTTCGTCGCCCCACATGGGGTTTGGTATCTGTGTGTCGGCACGCATGCCTTGGGGGATGAGCCGCACGATGAAGGTAAACCTGTGTCTGTCCAACCCTAACCACTGTTATAGGAGGCCATTTTATGAGCCAAACTGCCTGGTGGGCATCTGAATCCTTATGGCGTAAATCCGCCATCTGGGTGACCGGTGTCTCCTTTATCCTCTTGATCTATCTCACCTTCGATACGCTGCCGTACATCAAGGCTGGCGGCATCAATGTGCCCGGTTTTTCGGTCATCAACAAACGCATCGATTATCAGTATAACGAGGTTAAACATCGTTATCTGCCGGTCATCGGTCAGGATGAGCCGCTGTTTGGCAAGATGCTGACCGAGGTGGAGGCCGAGGCCTTGGTCTCCAAAGGCAAGCTGACCACTCAAGCCAAGAACTGTATGGCATGCCATACCCTGCTCGGTAACGGCGCGTATTTCGCACCGGACCTGACCAAGTCGTGGATAGACCCGGCGTGGGGATCAAAAGAGACGCGCGAGGCGGATATGGTCGCCTTCTTGATGGATCCGACGGACAAACTGCATAACAGCATCGGTCGTCGTATGCCTAATCTGGGCATTACCCTCGATGAGGCCAAGGCTACGGTCGCCTTCCTTAAATGGATGAGCGCGATCAATACCAATGGCTTCCCGCATAACTTCAAATCGTTGGATCAGTCGGATGCACCCGCCGCCGCTGCCCCAGTGACCGCACCGGCTGCCGCCGTTGTGGCCCCTGTTTCTCAATAAAGGAGGCATGAATATGACTGCCCTAGGTATCTTTAGCTCGGCAAACCTAAACGGAGGCCAAAAACTCGCGATGAAGTATTTCGCGGTGTCCTTGGCCCTGTTCGGTGCGCAAATCTTATTCGGCCTCTTGGCTGGATTGCAGTTCCTCATGCCGGACTTCCTGTTCGGTGTAGTGGATTTTTCCGTCAACCGTACCTTACATGTCAACGCCCTCGTGATCTGGCTGCTCTATGGCTTTATGGGCGGGGTGTATTTTATCCTCGAAGACGAGGCCAAACATCCCATTGTGGGGCTGGGCTTGGGTAACCTGATCTTCTGGGTGCTGACCTCGGCCGTGGTCATTGTGATCTTGGTCTATCTGTTGGTGCAAGTGGGACCGGGTGAGATGAGCTCGATCTGGCTGATCAACGAAGGTCGCGAGTACATCGAGGCACCGCGTTGGGCGGATATTGGCATCACCATTTCGATGCTGGTGTTCTTCTTCAATGTGTTCGCCACCTTCAGCAAAGGCCGTTACACCGGTATCGGGGGGGTCTTGGTGTTGGACTTGCTCGCCTTGGCGGGTCTGTATGTGTTCGGTATGTTCTATACCCCGAACATCTCCATGGACCAGTTCTGGTGGTGGTGGGTGATTCACCTGTGGGTTGAGGCGACTTGGGAAGTCCTAGTCGGCTGCATCATGGCCTATATGTTGATCGACACCATGGGCGTGCGCCGTAAGATCGTGGAGACATGGCTGTACATCGAGGTCGCCCTCATGTTCGGTTCGGGCATCCTCGGTCTGGGTCACCACTACTTCTGGATCGGTACGCCGGAATACTGGTTCACCATTGGTGGTTTCTTCTCAGCCTTAGAGCCTATCCCTCTGGTCGCCATGGTCGTGCATGCCATCTTTGACGCAGGCGTGCACAAGATGAAGAACAAGAACCACCCCGCCTTGGGCTGGACCATCGCCCAAGCGGCAGGTAACTTCTTCGGCGCCGGCGTGTTTGGCTTCATGCACACCTTGCCGCAGATTAACCTCTACACCCACGGCACGCAGTGGACGGCCTCGCACGGCCACTTGGCCTTCTTCGGGGCCTATTCGACGGCGGTGATCGGCTTCTTCTACCTTGCCGCGCAAAAGGCGCGTGGCAATGTGTGGATGAGCGGCAACCTGCCGGGGAATGGCTGGAAGTGGAAGTGGGCTATGGCCTTGTTGTGGATTGGGATGATCGGCATGACCATGGCCTTGCTGATCGCCGGCTACGAGCAATCGCAGATCGAGCGCGCCATTGAAGGTTCGACCTGGATGGGCTACTTCGCCGCACAAGAGCATCCGTGGTTTATCCAGGCGATGGTCTGGCGTCAGCTCTCCGGCTATGGCTTCTTGCTCGGCTATATCCTGCTAGTCTGGGACCTGCTGACCATCGGTAAGGGCGAGACCCGCCCGGCGCAGGTGGTGGAGACTGGGACGCACTAATCGCGCACTAATCGTCTTGCCGTGACCTAAAAACGCCCGCCTTGCGCGGGCGTTTTTTTGCGCACGCGATTATTCCATGAGGGGGAGCGTTTGTCTTATGGATGGCACTGTGCCACTATCATGGCCTCGTACTTTAACGAGGAATAGGTCATGGGGCATTTAGATCGGGTTACTCAGCAGCCTGATGTCATGGGCGGGAAGGCGTGCATCCGTGGGATGCGTGTTACGGTTGGCATGATCGTAAATCAGATCGGTGTGGGCCATAGTATCGATGAGGTTCTTGTGGATTTTCCTTATTTAGAACGCGAGGACATCTTGCAGGCGTTACGCTACGCTGCATGGCGAGCCGAGGAGCATGAAGTGGTACTCGCCACCGCATGAAACTGCTTGTGGATATGAATTTATCGCCGAGCTGGATTGCGGCGCTGAATCAGGCGGGTATTGAGGCGGTGCATTGGTCAATGCGTGGCGCGTATACCGCTTCAGACACGGAAATCATGGCGTATGCGCGGACACATGCGTACACGGTGCTCACCCATGATCTAGATTTTGGTACAATTCTGGCCGTTACGCACGGCGATAAACCGAGTGTCGTGCAGATTCGAGTTGAGGATGCAAGTCCTAGTATTGTCGGGCCGATGCTCATTATTGCCCTGCGACAGATGGCGGCAGAATTGGAGGCTGGTGCATTATTGACCATCGATCCGAGCCGCACACGCTTACGCCTGTTGCCCTTGCGACCACGGCTACAAGACGACTGAGATGGGTTTATGCTTAGAGCGTCGTGGATGGATGGCGTGGTCTCGCTACAAAAGATTCTGCCCTGAGGAAATGTCATGTCTAACCCGAATACGATTGCTGTCTCCATTGTCATCCCGGTGTATAACGAGATTGAAAACCTGCCTGACCTCGTCGAACGGGTGCACACGGCGATGAGGGATTGCGGGCGCACATGGGAGCTGATCTGCGTCGATGACGGTTCACGCGATGGCAGCGATCGGCTCTTGGCGCAGTTGGCTGAGACGCATCCGGCCTTGCAACCGCGTTGGTTGAGGCGCAACTATGGCCAGTCTACGGCGATGCAGGCGGGGTTTGATGCGGCGCGTGGCGCGGTCATCGTGACCTTGGATGGCGACCTGCAAAACGATCCGGCGGATATCCCGCGCTTGCTCGACATGTTGGATGCGAACCCGGCGGTGGACATCATCTCGGGCTGGCGCGAGAAGCGCAAAGATGCCTTTGTGCTGCGCAAACTGCCGTCGTGGTTGGCCAATAAACTGATCTCGCAGGTGACCGGTGTGCGCCTGCATGATTACGGCTGTTCACTAAAACTTTATCGCCGTGACGCGCTGGCCAATGTCAAACTTTACGGCGAGTTGCATCGCTTTGTGCCGGCCTTGGCGCGCGAGTTTGGCGCGCGCGTGATCGAGACGCCGGTGCTGCATCATCCGCGTCTGCGCGGCGTGTCTAAATACAGCATCGACCGCACCATCCGCGTCTTGCTCGACCTGTTGTGGGTCAAGTTCCTGTTGCGCTTTTTGCATCGCCCCATGCACGCCTTTGGCGGCGTGGGCTTGATGCTATTAGTCCCCGGCGTGTTGTCCTTGCTCTGGCTGGCGGGCGTGAAGCTGTTGGTCGGCGAGGATATCGGCGGCCGCCCTTTGTTGCAGTTGGGGGTGATGTTTACCTTGATGGGCGGGCAGTTCCTCGGCATGGGGATCTTGGGTGAGATCTTGATCCGTATCTGGCACGAACCGACGCGGGCGCAATACTTGTTACGCGATACGCCCTTGGCCACGGCCAAGTAGATGCGCACCGTGCCGTGGACGGTGTGGCTGTTGCTGGCCGTGCCCTTTTTGGGCTTGGGCAGCGCGCCGCTGTTTGACCTCGACGAAGGGGCCTTTACCGCCGCGACGACGGAGATGTTCCTGCGCGGCGATTTTTGGTCTACCTACCTGCTAGGCGAGCCGCGTACCGACAAGCCTATCTTGATCTACTGGCTGCAGGCGGCGTCGATCTGGGCCTTGGGGCCGTCTGAATGGGCGTTCCGCCTCCCCTCGGCGTTGGCGGGGAGTGCGTGGATTGCGCTGACCTTCCTGTTTGTGCAACGGGTGGCCGATCCGGGGCGGGCCTTGTTGGCCGCGCTCATCATCGCGACGGCGGCGGGGGTGAGCGTCATCCTGCGTGCAGCGACGGCGGATGCCTTGCTTAATCTGTGGCTGGCGGCCTCGGCCTATGCGGCGTGGCTGTGGCTGGCGGAAGGTCATGCCCGCTGGCGGTATCTGGGCTTTGCGGCGATGGCCTTGGGCTTCTTGACCAAGGGGCCGGTGGCGGTGGTGGTGCCGGCGGCGGCGGTCTTTTTGTGGTGTGTTAGTCGCGGTGAATGGCGGCGGTTTTTCCGATGGGGGTTGTCGCCGGGGCCGATCGCCTTGTTTTTGCTGATCGCCGCGCCGTGGTTTGTCGTGCAATACCTGCGCGAGGGGGCGACCTTCTTTGAGGGCTTCTTCCTCAAACACAACCTGAGCCGTTATGACACGGCGATGGAAGGGCATCGCGGCCAATATTTTTATTATCTCTGGGTGGTGCCGCTCTCGCTGTTGCCGCATACCGGTTGGTTGTTAGCGGCGTTTACCCGCGCGCGGCAGGTCTGGGATGACCCCTTGCAACGCTTTGGACTGCTTTGGTTCGTGTTCGTCTTGGTCTTTTTTAGCTTTTCGGGGACGAAACTGCCGCACTATGTCTATTACGGCTATGGCGGTCTGGTGCTGGTCTTGGTGGGGCAGACGCATCTGGGGCGTTTCCTGACCTTTATCCCGGCGTTGTTGTGGTTTGCCCTGTTGGCCGCCTTGCCGTGGCTGTTGAACGCCGCGATCCCGAACCTGCGTCCCGACGATAGGCTGTTAGCGATGGATTTTGGGGCACAGTTGGGTGGGGGTTTTGTCGCGGTATTTGCGGTGTTGTTTTTGGCGAATCTGTATGGCTTGCTGCGTGGTCATACGGGGCAACGGGTGATCTATTGGCAAGGGGTGACGGCGGCGTTGGCCTTTGCCTGGGTCTTGTTGCCGGCCGTGGGTGTCCTGTTGCAAGACCCGATCCGTCATGCGGGGCGGGTGGTGCCGAGATGCGTGCGCCCTTGGTCTTGTACGGGGTCAATACGCCGAGCTTTCAGACCTATGCCGGACGGGCGGTGGCGAGGCGTGCGCCGTTGCCGGGCGATATCGCCCTGACGCGGGAGAGCCGTATTGCGGAACTACTCGGTGGCGAGGTGATCTTCCGTGAGCGCGGCTATGCGCTGGTGCAGATGCCGCTGTCGCCGCATCATTTCCCTAAATGATCTTCTGGAACGCGGGCTTCCAGCCCGCTGGCGGGCAAGATGCCCGCGCTCCGAGATGACCCCATCGCATAGGCAAGAAGCCTGTCTTCGATTGCCCACTGCAAATCACATGGAGCCCTAATTATTCCCCTAAATAACCGCTGACCAGCGCGACGCTGTAACGGCGGGTCAGGTCTTTATGGATGGGGATGACGATCTCCGGCAGGGGCGTGACCGTGGCGAAATGCTGGCGTAAAAACGCCGGGTCGCTCGGGCCGCCGACGAGGAGGAAGCTCCCGTTGGGGGCTGTGCGGAGGTCGTGCATCAAGGCGTAGTGGTTTTGGATGCGCCCAGAGCGGTTCCAAAAATAGGCGGGGCGGGCACGCGGGCGGGCGTAGTAGAGC
>QYQG01000059.1 GCA_007280375.1 Betaproteobacteria bacterium | reverse complement strand
GACCTTTATCTGGTTGCGTGAGCGGGGCGGTGCTCACCGTGTGCCCCACCCCACGCCTACGCGCAGGCCGCTGGCGTTTTTTAGCGTGAGGGGCTGGCGTCAGTTGCAGGTCTTTCCGGATCTGCGCCGTTTTTTGTGGTGCATCGTGGCCTATCAATCGGGGGTGCAGGCGGTGATCGCCTTGGCGGCGATCTACGCGCAGCAGGCGATGGGCTTTGATACGCGGCAGAGCATCGTCTTGATCGCGGTGGTCAACCTGACCGCGGCCGTGGGGGCGGTGCTGTTCGGCCTGTTGCAAGACCGCATCGGTCATAAATCGACCTTAATCATCACCTTGTGCGGCTGGTTATTGACTATCGTCTTGGCGTGGGCAGCGACCGAGGCGACGCTGTTTTGGTGGGCGGCCAATCTGGCTGGCGTGTGTCTGGGCGCGTCGCAATCGGCCGGGCGTGCGATGGTGGGCTACCTCAGTCCACGCACGCGGCAGGCGGAGTTTTTTGGCCTGTGGGGGATGGCGGTTAAGTTGTCGGCTATCTTAGGCCCGCTGTCTTATGGCGCCGTGGTGTGGGCGACGGACGGTCAGCACCGCCTCGCGATGTTGGCCTTGGCCCCGTTTTTTATGCTGGGTATCGTGTTATTAGTCGGGGTGAATATGCGCCGTGGGCGGCGGGCGGCAGGTCGGGCGCGGTGAAGATCGAGATGATTTGGGGTTGTGTTTCGTGTCGACCTTCGCTAGAATGCCGCTTCCCTAGGCGCGTAGCTCAGCTGGTTAGAGCATCACCTTGACATGGTGGGGGTCGTTGGTTCGAGTCCAATCGCGCCTACCAACACAAAAAAGGCCAGAACCTTGTTCTGGCCTTTTTTCTTATCGAGATTGTTTGTTGCGTTGTTTGTTGCGTTTGCGGAGTGATTGTCATGCCTGTTATTCGTCTGCCCGATGGTTCTGAACGCGTGTTTGCTGCGCCGGTGACGGTGGCTGAGGTGGCCGCTAACATTGGCGCGGGTCTGGCCAAGGCGGCCTTGGCCGGGCGCGTTGACGGTCAGTTGGTCGATACCTCGCATCGGATCGAGGCCGATGCCAGCCTAGCCATCATCACGGCGAAGGACGCCGATGGCCTAGATATGATCCGTCACTCCACCGCGCACCTCTTGGCCTACGCGGTCAAGGGCTTGTTCCCCGAGGCGCAAGTCACCATAGGGCCGATGATTGAGGATGGCTTTTACTACGATTTTTCGTACGCGCGACCGTTCACGCCGGAAGACCTAGTCGCGATCGAAAAGCGTATGGCCGAACTCGTCAAGCAGGATATTGCCATCCAGCGCGAAGAGTGGTCACGCAACGACGCGGTGGCCTTTTTTGAGTCTATCGGTGAAAAATACAAGGCCGAGATCATCCGCGACATTCCGGCAGAACAAACCTTGTCGCTGTACCGCGAGGGTGATTTTGTCGATCTGTGTCGTGGCCCGCATGTGCCGTCCACCGGTCGGCTCAAGGTCTTTAAGCTGATGAAGGTGGCGGGCGCGTATTGGCGCGGCGACTCTAAAAACGAGATGTTGCAACGCATCTACGGCACGGCGTGGGCGAATAAGGAAGACCTCGCCGCTTACCTGTTCCGCTTGGAAGAGGCCGAGAAGCGCGATCACCGTCGCCTGGGCAAGCAACTGGAGTTGTTCCACCTGCAAGACGAGGCGCCGGGCATGGTGTTTTGGCACCCCAAGGGCTGGGTGATCTGGCAGGCGATTGAGCACTATATGCGGGCTAAGTTTGTCGAATATGGCTATCAAGAGGTGAAGACGCCGACGGTGATGGATCGCACCCTGTGGGAGAAATCCGGCCATTGGGAGAACTACCGCGACAACATGTTTACCACCTCTTCGGAGAATCGCGATTACGCGGTCAAGCCGATGAACTGTCCGGGCCATGTGCAGATCTTCAACCACGGCCTGCATTCTTATCGCGACCTGCCGCTGCGTCTCGCCGAGTTTGGTTCGTGTCACCGTAACGAGCCGTCCGGTGCGCTGCATGGCTTGATGCGGGTGCGTGGTTTTGTTCAGGACGATGCGCATATCTTCTGTACCGAGGAGCAGGTACAGGCGGAGGTGTCTGATTTCATCAAGATGCTGCAAGATGTGTATGCCCATTTCGGCTTTACCGATGTGATCGTCAAGCTGTCCACTCGGCCGGCCAAGCGCGTCGGTGCGGATGCGGTGTGGGACAAGGCCGAGGCGGGTCTGGCGGCGGCGTTGGAGCAAAACGCCTTGGCCTACACGCTCTATCCGGGCGAGGGCGCGTTCTATGGCCCCAAGGTCGAGTTCACGCTGAAAGATTCTTTAGGCCGCCTCTGGCAGGTCGGCACCATACAGCTCGACTTTAATCTGCCGGTGCGTCTGGGCGCGGAATATGTCGCTGAGGATAACTCGCGTAAACCGCCGGTCATGTTGCATCGCGCTATTCTTGGCTCGATGGAACGCTTCATGGGCATCCTCATCGAGCATTATGCGGGCGATATGCCGTTGTGGCTCGCGCCGGTGCAGGCGGTGGTGATGGGGATTACCGATGCGCAGGCCGAATTTGTGGTTGCGGTGACAAATACGCTCAAGAAACAAGGCTTCCGCGTCGAATCGGACTTGAGAAATGAGAAGATTGGGTATAAAATCCGCGGTCACGCTATGCAACGGGTCCCGTATCAAGTGGTGATTGGGGACAAAGAGGTGGCATCGGGTCAGGTGTCGGTACGCCGCCGGGGTGGTGAAGATTTGGGTGTTATGCGTGTCGATGCGTTTGTGGCTCTGCTGACGGCTGAACTGGCTGCGGCGGCATGAATGCATATTTTTTAATGGCTTAATAGTTTATTGGCTTAAGATTTAAGGGGAATTCAACATCGCTTTTGAGAGGGAACAGGCTAAGGAACAGAAACGAGATCAGCGGATCAACGGTGAGATTATCGCCGCAGAGATTCGACTCGTGGGCGTTGAGGGTGAGCAACTCGGTGTGTGCAGTGTCCGTGAGGCGCTGTTTAAGGCGGAAGAGGCCGACATGGACTTGGTTGAGATCGCTCCCTTGGCCCAGCCGCCGGTCTGTAAGATCATGGATTTCGGTAAGTTCCGTTATCAGGAACAGAAGAAACAACATGATGCCCGCCAGAAGCAGAAGCAGATCCAGATTAAAGAAGTGAAGATTCGTCCGGGTACGGATGAAAACGATTACCAAGTCAAGATGCGCGGCCTGCTGCGTTTCTTGACCGAGGGCGATAAGGTCAAGGTGACCTTGCGCTTTCGGGGCCGCGAGATGGCCTACCAAGAGATCGGCATGGCGCAGTTAAAGCGCATCGAGGCCGATGCGATCGAGGTGGGCACGGTGGAGCAGATGCCTAAGTTGGAAGGCCGTCAGATGGTGATGGTCATCGGTCCTAAGAAGAAGAAATAGGGCCGAAGAAAAAGAAGTGAGTTTTTGGGGATGATGCCATCCCCGACGGTCTTAGCGGAGCGTTGCAATGGCATCAAATAAGTGTCTGTAGGTTTACAAGTGTCTCTCTTTGGAGTCCACCTATCTTGCACATATAACGAAAGGAATCGGCCATGCCGAAGATGAAGACCAAGAGCGGCGCTGCAAAGCGTTTCCGCGTCCGGGCCAGCGGGAGTATTAAACGCGGCCAAGCCTTCAAGCGTCATATCTTGACCAAGAAGACCACCAAATCCAAGCGTCAATTGCGCGGTACTACCGCTGTGGCGGCTGGCGATCGTGCGCACATTCGCGCCATGATGCCCTACGCGTAAGGAGATAGAAGATGCCTAGAGTTAAACGCGGGGTAACCGCACACGCTTCACACAAGAAGGTCATTGACGCCGCAAAGGGCTTCCGTGGTCGCCGTAATAATGTCTTCCGCGTCGCTAACGAAGCGGTGATGAAGGCCGGTCAATACGCCTATCGTGACCGTCGTCAAAAGAAACGCCAATTCCGCACCCTGTGGATCGCCCGTATCAACGCGGCCGCTCGCAGCTTGGATATAACCTACAGCCAGTTCATGTTTGGCCTCAAGAAGACCGGTATCGAGATCGACCGCAAGGTGCTGTCCGATATGGCCATCTTCGACGAGGCAGCCTTTGCGCAGATCACCGTGCAGGTCAAGGCAGCCTTGGCGAGCTAAGGCGGTCGGGTTGATCCGGCTAGCGTAGTATCCGGGGAGGGCGCGAGTCCTCCCCGCTTTGTTTTCGTAGTGCTGTTTTTTGTGATCGAATTTTCGTGAGACTGTTTTATGTCTGATGCCATCCTAAAAGACGCCGAACTCGCCTTTGCGAGCGTCGATAGCCTGCCCCTGCTCGACCAAGCCAAGGCCCGCTTTCTGGGTAAGCAAGGCTGGGTGACGGAGCAGATGAAGGCCTTGTCGGCCTTGCCGCCCGAGGCTAAACGCGAGGCGGGCGCGGCGATCAATCGCGTCAAGGATGGCATCGAGACCTTGCTAAAGGCACGCCGCACGGCGATCCAAGAGGCCGAACTCGCTAGGCAACTGGCGGCGGAGTCTTTGGACATTACCCTGCCGGGACGCGGCGAGGCGGCGGGGGGGCTGCATCCGGTGTCGCGCACCTTGGCGCGCATCGAGGCCTTGTTTTGCTCCTTGGGTTTTGCGGTCGCCGATGGCCCGGAGATCGAGACGGACTTTCATAACTTTACCGCGCTGAACATCCCCGAGGATCATCCGGCGCGGGCGATGCACGACACCTTTTATCTCGACGCGGGGCGGTTGTTGCGCACCCACACCTCGCCGGTGCAGGTGCGTTATATGCAAGAAAACCCGCCGCCGATTCGCATCATCGCGCCGGGGCGCGTCTATCGTTGCGATTCCGATGTGACGCATACGCCGATGTTCCATCAGGTCGAAGGTCTGTGGATCGACGAGACGGCGAGCTTTGCGGATCTTAAAGGTTTGCTGGCGGACTTCATGGCGCGTTTCTTTGAGCGCGAAAACCTGCCGGTGCGTTTCCGTCCATCCTTCTTCCCGTTTACCGAACCGTCGGCCGAGATGGATATTGGCTGCGTGATGTGTGGTGGCGCGGGCTGTCGCGTCTGTTCGCACACTGGTTGGCTGGAGGTTCTGGGTTGCGGCATGGTGCATCCTAATGTGCTCGGCCATGTCGAGATCGACAGCGAACGCTGGCAGGGTTTTGCCTTTGGCCTCGGGGTCGAGCGCTTGGCCATGTTGCGTTATGGTGTCGATGACCTGCGTCTTTTCTTCGAGAACGATCTGCGTTTCTTGAAGCAGTTTGCCTAAAGGATAGCCATGCAATTTTCTGAGACCTGGCTGCGTAGCTTTGTAAATCCGCCACTTTCCAGCGCGGAGTTGTCGCATCAACTGACCATGGCGGGCTTGGAGGTTGAGGCCTTGGCACCGGTCGCGCCGGCGTTTACGCAGGTGGTGGTGGCGGAGATCGTCTCAGTGGAACGGCATCCCGATGCCGACCGCTTGCAGGTCTGTCAGGTGGATGTCGGTGCGGCCGAACCGCTGCAGATCGTCTGCGGTGCGCCGAATGCGCGCGCCGGTCTGAAGACGGCCTGTGCCTTGGCCGGAGCGGCCTTGCCGGGCTTTGCGATCAAGCACGCCAAGGTGCGCGGGGTCGAGTCGTTAGGCATGATGTGTTCGGCTAAAGAGCTGGGCATGGAGGCCGTGGCGGAGGGCATCTTAGAGTTTTCGGCCGATGCGCCGGTGGGCCAGTCGGTGCGCGAGTACCTCGATCTTGACGATCAATTGTTCACTTTGAAGTTGACGCCCAATCGTGGCGATTGTCTGTCGATCACCGGCGTGGCGCGTGAGGTGGCGGCCATTACCGGCGTGGCGGCGGCGTTGCCGGTGGTGGCGGCCGTTACGGTGGCGTGTACGGAGGTGCCGCTGATTACGGTGGCCGATGCGCGGGCCTGTCCGCGTTATTGTGGGCGTGTGGTGCGTGGCCTGAACCCGCTGGCGGTGACGCCGGCGTGGATGTTGCAACGCTTGGCGCGCTCGGGTGTGCGTGGTCTGCATCCGGTGGTCGATATCACCAATTTTGTCTTGTTAGAGCTGGGTCAGCCCCTGCACGCCTTTGATCGCGCTAAGGTGGCCGGCGGTCTGGTGGTGCGGCAGGCTAGTGCGGGTGAGTCGTTGTTGGCCTTGAATGACCAGACGCTGACCTTGGATGCCGAGACGCTGGTGATTGCCGATGACCACGGCCCGGTGGCCTTGGCCGGGATCATGGGTGGACAGACGACGGCGGTCGATACGGCGACGACGGAGGTCATCCTAGAGGCGGCGCATTTTGCCCCGGCGGCGATGGCCGGGCGGGCGCGGCGTTATGGCCTGTCCACGGACGCATCGCATCGTTTTGAGCGCGGCGTGGCGGTCGATCTGCCGCGGCAGGCGATGGAGCGGGCGACGCAGTTAGTGCTTGATATCTGTGGTGGCGAGGCGGGGCCGGTGGTGGAGATCGCTGGCGCTGTTGTGCCGCGTGCCCCGATCCGTTTTCGTCCGGCACGGGCGCGTAAGTTGCTCGGCATTGCCTTGGATGACGCGGGGATGGCGGCGCACTTTGCGCGTCTCGGCCTGTCGTTTACGCAGGAGTTTACGCAAGACAGTGCGGCGTGGCAGGTGCAGGCCCCGGCGTATCGTTTTGATCTCACGATTGAGGTCGATCTGATCGAGGAGATCGCACGGCTGGAGGGTTACGATAGGCTGCCGACCGTGTTCCCTAGCGGTGAGGCGCGGATGCGTCCCGCACCCGAGGCGCAGCGCGGGACGGACGCGATCAAGATGCGGTTGGTGGCGCGTGGCTGGCAGGAGGTTATCACCTATAGTTTTATCGCCCCCGAGGAGGCGGCGTGGTTTGCTAGCGATACGGCACCGATTACGCTGTTGAACCCCATCGCCAGTAACCTGTCGGTGATGCGTGACAGCCTGTTGCCGGGCCTCGTTGCGACCTTGCGCCATAACCTCAATCATGGCCAGGAACGCCTGCGTATCTTCGAGCTGGGGCGTTGTTTTGCCAGCGTAGAGGCGGGCGATCAGCCGCAGCGCGTGGCGGGTCTGCTCTATGGCTTGGCCGAGGCTGAACAATGGGGCGTGACCGCGCGTGCAGCGGATTTCTTTGACCTCAAGGCCGAGGCCCTGGCGCTGGCCGCGCCGCAAGCCCTGTCTTTCCGTAACGAGGCGCATCCGGCCTTGCATCCGGGTCAGTGTGCAAGGCTTTATCTGGGCGATAGCGCGGTGGGCTGGATGGGGGCGATGCACCCTCGGCTGGTGCAGTCGCTAGGCTTGGCGCGTACCCCGTTGCTGTTCGAGATCGACCTTGCTGCATTGAGCGTCGTGCCCTTGCCGCGTTATCAGCGTGTGCCTTTGCTACCGTCGGTGCGCCGTGATCTGGCCGTGTTGGTGGATGACGCGCTGGTCGTCGGGACGCTGCTTGCGGCCGTGCGTGCTGACCTGCCGGCGGAGGTGATCGCGCTGGAGATATTTGATGTGTATCGCGGCAAGGGTCTGCCGGAGGGAAAAAAGAGTCTTGCCTTCAAGGTGTTGTTGCAACATACTGGCAGGACTTTTACCGACGCAGAGATTGATGCCTTGGTTGCCCAAGTTTTGGGTCGGATGGTTGAGCAATTTGCGGCTGAGTTGCGTAACTAAATAACGGTACAGAGACGACATGACGCGCGCTACATGCGTGCACTGGAAAGATAAAATGACATTGATTGCAACGACAGCGGCAACGCTGACCAAGGCCGATTTGGCCAATGAACTGTTTGAAAAACTCGGCCTAAATAAGCGTGAGGCCAAGGAGATGGTGGAGTCCTTCTTCGAGGAGATCCGTGCGGCCTTGGCGGCGGGTGATGCCGTTAAGCTATCGGGTTTTGGTAATTTTCAGTTGCGTGATAAGCCTCAACGGCCGGGTCGCAACCCTAAGACCGGCGAAGAGATGCCTATCTCCGCACGCCGCGTGGTGACCTTTCATGCTAGCCAGAAGGTTAGAGATCAGATCGAGACGATAGATGCCGGATCTGTTGCCCAGTAGTGGACTACCCCCTATCCCCGAGAAACGCTACTTCACCATCGGTGAGGTGAGTGAACTTTGTGGCGTCAAGCCGCATGTATTGCGTTATTGGGAGCAGGAGTTTACACAACTAAAGCCGCTCAAGCGGCGCGGCAATCGGCGTTATTATCAGCACCACGAGGTCATGCTGGTACGGCATATCCGTGAGTTGCTGTATGAGCAAGGCTTTACCATCAACGGCGCACGCAATAAGCTGGATCAAGAGAAGTCGTTCGACTCTGTGTTTGGAGGGCTGCTCCCGATGGGCGGGGGGGCGATGGAAGATGATGCGCTATCAAATAGTGTGATCGTTGCACCAACCATCGTTGCGCCAACGGTGGTTTCGTCCGCACTCTCGCCCGCCATGGAACGCGCACCGATCACCTTGCCTGTTGATTTTGATGTTGCGTTTCTGAAACGGGAAATGACGGCGATCTTAGCCTTGCTACGCGGACCTAGCGGTTGACGCAGATTGCGCCGGTCGCCCGCCTTGGGCAAAGTTTTTAATCGCCCGCCGTATTTCGTTTGCCCTGTCTGAGCGCTACCCGTATAATGCGCGCTTGTTCGGGGCGTAGCGCAGCCTGGTAGCGCACCTGCATGGGGTGCAGGGGGTCGTGAGTTCGAATCCCACCGCTCCGACCATCTTTTTCCTTCTTTTACGAATCCGGCCTTTGATGCGAATCCTGCTCAGTAATGATGACGGTTACTTTGCACCTGGCCTGACTATCCTTGCCGCCACATTGGCCGCGCGTGGCCACGACATTACGGTCGTGGCACCCGATCTTGATCGTAGTGGCGCCAGTAATTCCTTGACCTTAGATCGACCCTTATCGGTGCGTAGCGCGCCGAATGGTTTTTTGCATGTTAATGGCACGCCGACCGATTGCGTCCATCTGGCGGTGACGGGGTTGTTGCCGCAGTTGCCGGAGATGGTGATTTCAGGCATCAATCATGGTGCCAATATGGGCGACGATACGGTCTATTCGGGCACGGTCGCAGCAGCAACGGAAGGGTTCTTGCTGGGTATCCCCGCGATTGCGGTGTCCTTGGTGCACGGCGATGGGATGCACTTCGATGCGGCGGCGGCGGTGGTCGCCGATCTGGTGGATCGTTATCAGCAGTCCCCGTTCCCGCAGCCGATGTTGCTGAATGTGAATGTCCCCGACCGACCGTATGCCGAGCTAGGCCCCGTTGAGGTCACGCGTTTAGGACGGCGCCACAAGGCTCAAGATACCGTGCAGACGGTGAATCCGCGCAATCAGACGATGTATTGGATCGGCGCGGCTAGCGGCGCGCAGGACGGCGGCGAGGGCACTGACTTTTATGCGGTGGCTGCGGGGCGCGTCTCGGTGACACCGTTGCAACTGGATCTGACCCATTACGGACAGATGGGCGCTGTCGCTACATGGATGTCATGATGCACCAAGCGACCGGTAATGGGATGACCTCGCAACGCACGCGGCTACGGATGATAGAACGCTTGCGCGAGCAGGGTATCAGCAACCCCTTGGTCTTGGATGCGATGAGTCAGATCGCGCGCCATCTCTTTGTTGAGCCGGTGTTGCAGAGCCGCGCCTATGACGATACGCCGTTGCCTATTGGCCAGGCGCAGACGATCTCTAGCCCGTATATCGTGGCCTTGACTTGTGAGTTGGCCTTGCAGGGCACAGGCTCGGGCCAGAAACTGGGCAAGGTCTTGGAGATCGGGTGTGGCTGTGGGTATCAGGCGGCGGTGTTGTCCCGATTGGCACGTTCGGTGTTTAGCCTAGAGCGCATCGCTAAGCTAGTGGGCATGGCACGCGGTAACTTGCAGTCTATGCGTATCGGTAATGTGACGATACGCAATATAGACGGGACGCATGGCTATCCCCGCGAGGCGCCTTATGATGCCATCGTGGTGGCGGCGGCCATGCCGATGATCTCCGCTGAACTGAAGGCGCAACTCAAACCCGGTGGGCGGCTGATCGCCCCGGTAGGCATGGGGGAGCAGCAGCAATTGGTGTTGGTCGAGGCGGGTGAGGTTGATGGTGAACTCCGTTATACGGAACGCGTCTTAGAGGCGGTCAAGTTTGTGCCGTTGTTGTCCGGCGTATCCTAAGGTGCTGCACGGATACCGCCGTATGCGAGGGGGTATGCGGGCTGTCATGGCGTTGTTGCTGATCGTTGGCATGGCCGCCTGTGGCTCGAATGACCCGAGACCCAATATCAAGCGGTCTGCTGTGCGCGCACCTATCCTCTCTACGGGGGGGCAGACGGTTGCGTTGAGGCAGGGGCCGACGCTACGCACCCATCAGGTTAAGGCGGGCGAGACCTTGTATACCCTAGCGTTTGAGCGGGGACTCGATGTGGCCGACCTTAGCGCGTGGAACGGACTTTCCGAAAAGACGCCGTTACGGGCTGGACAGGCGCTGTTGCTGGAGCCACCGGCCGCCCCTATCCGTGATGCGAGTGCTGGCCACCTTGAGTGGGCGCGGCCCACAGATCCTCCGATGACAGAGACGAAGCGGCCGGTGGTCGTGGCCAGCGGTTGGGCGTGGCCGGTACACGGTCAGGTGACGCGCGCGTTTGATCCTAAGCACGGAAGTAAGGGCCTGGATATCGTGGCTGATGAAGGGGTTCCTATCCAAGCGGCGGCGGCGGGGGATGTGGTTTATGCAGGGGATGGCTTGCGTGGATACGGGAATTTGATCATTATCCGCCACACGCATTCAACCTTGTCAGCGTACGCGCATCAAGCGCGTTTGAAGGTGTCTGAGGGTCAGCGTGTGTCGCGGGGTCAGACGATCGGTGAGATGGGGCGTAGTGATGCCGATCGCGTTAAGCTCCATTTTCAGATTCGCGAGTTTGGTAAGCCGGTTGACCCTAGGGCGTATCTGCCCAAGGTTTAGCACATAGAGGAGCTATGCAGGAAGACGCGGCGTTATCAGAAAGGGGCGATGAGGATGTACCGCCAGCGGACGCTTTTCAGGATGCGGAGCTTACGCACGAGCACGCGATGGATCTCGAATATGAGGCATCGCAGGATGTCACGCAGCTCTATCTCAACGACATAGGCCGCGAACCGTTGCTGACCGCGGTCGAGGAGCGCGCCTTGGCGCAACGGGTGCGTGAGGGGGATTTTGATGCCCGGCAATGCATGATAGAGCGCAACCTGCGTCTGGTCGTTAAGATCGCTAAGCATTATTTGTATCGGGGTATGCCGCTGTTGGATCTGATCGAGGAGGGCAATCTGGGTCTGATCCACGCGCTTGAAAAATTTGAGCCCGAGCGCGGTTTTCGTTTTTCGACCTATGCCACCTGGTGGATACGGCAGAACATCGAACGCGCCATCATGAACCAAGCGCGTCCGGTACGCTTGCCCGTGCATGTTATCAAAGAGCTCAATATCTGCCTGCGCGCCCAGCGTCATTTGGAGAGTCATGGCGTTGATCATCCTAGGCCGACGGCCATTGCGGAACTCACCGGTTTGCCATTGGCTGAGGTTCAGCGCGTGTTGCTCCTCAATGAACGAGTGACCTCGCTGGATGCGCCGATCGAAGCGGATAGTGGCCTATCGTTGGCTGATGCGATCCCGGATGAAAAGATCTTGTCGCCGGAAGAGACCGTGGCACATGCGGAGATTGGCCGGTTTGTGCAGGCGTGGTTGGCCGAGTTGCCTTCGATGCAACGGTGGGTGGTGGAACGGCGTTTTGGCCTGAACGATCACGCGGTGAGTACGCTGGATGTGCTGGCCCTTGAGATGGGTAAGACCCGCGAACGGGTGCGGCAGATACAGGTGGATGCCTTGCAACGCTTGCGCCGCATCCTGCGTCGTAATGGGGTGGCGCAGGAGGCGGTGCTGTGAAAATCGAAACGACGCTGGCCGGTCCCCATGGGCGTCCTAATTGGGCCGAGATTGACACCGTCTTGCTCGACATGGATGGCACCTTGCTCGACCTTCATTTTGACAACCATTTTTGGCTGCGTTATGTCCCCGAGCGCTTTGCCGAGCGGCACGGCCTGTCGCCCGCGGAGGGCCATGCCGAGTGTTTTCGGCGTTATGACGCGGTGGCTGGGACGCTGAACTGGTATTGCGTCGATTATTGGACCGAGGCGCTGAGCCTCGATATTGCGCAACTGAAAGAAGAGGTCGCGCATCTCATCGCAGTACATCCGGCCGTGCCCGCGTTTTTGACGGCCTTACGGGCCACGGGGCGGCGCACGGTGATGGTGACCAATGCACACCACAAGAGTCTAGCCCTCAAGATGCGCCACACCGGGCTGGCGGGGTATTTTGATGCCTTGTACACCTCGCACGCCTTTGGTCTGGCCAAGGAGTCGCCGGCCTTTTGGTCGGCCTTGCGCCAGCAGGAGCCGTTCGACCCGGCCCGTACCCTGTTGATTGACGATAGCCTGCCGGTGTTGGATGCCGCTCGCGCGTATGGCATTGCCCACCTGTGGGCGGTATTTAAACCCGACACCCAATTGCCTATCAAGGCGGTTGGCGAGTATCCTGCCGTCCGTCACTTTTCAGAGATCATGCCCATATAATGCCGCTAACGAATACCCCCTCTGCTGCCAGTCAACCTTCCGAGTTGGAGCTACGGACGATGCGTCGCTCTTACCTCTTTGCCGGTCTGGAGGATGGCGATTACGCCGCGATCAGCGTGCATACGCAGATGTTAGAGGTGTCTTCGGGACAGATGATCTTTGCTCAGAACACGCCCGTCTCGACCATCTATTGGGTGGTTGACGGCATGGTGAAATTGACCCGGACCTCGGCACAGGGCGATGAAAAGGTGATCGAGTTGATCGGCCCGGGGCGTTTCTTTGCCGAGGCGGTGTTGTTCATGGGCAACGGCTATCCGGTCAATGCCGTGGCGCAGGGCGCGTGCCGGTTGATCAGCGTCGATGGCGCGCACCTGAAAGAGTGGTTGGCGCAGGATGCGCAACGCTGTTTTCGGATGATGTCGGGGATCAGTATGCGCCTGCACAAGCTGGTCGCTGATATTGACCGCCTGACCTTGATGAAGGGCACGGATAGGCTGTTGCAATATCTTATCGACCATTCCGAGCCGGACGATACAGGCCGCACCGTGGTCGAGTTTGAGGCCCCCAAGCAGGTGGTCGCCTCGCGCATCGGCATCAAGCCCGAGACCTTGTCGCGCTTGTTACATAAACTGAGCGAGCAAGGCTGTATCGAGGTGCAAGGCGCGCGGGTGTTTATCGCGGATGTCGAGCATCTGCGCCAGATTAAGCTGGATTGACGGCCTCGATAATCAACGCGGCGACGACGCGGCGACCCTCGCTGGCGAGATAGTTGAAGGTACGGCAGGCCGCGTCGGTTTGCATGATTTCGACGCCGATGCCGGCGTTGATCAGGTCTTGATACACGGCCGGGGCTGGAAAACGATGCTGTGCGCCGGTGCCCAAGAGGATGAGTTCGGGTCGCGCGGCTACAAGGTGTTGTAATGTGTCACGCGTCAGTGCCATTAGATCGGGTACGGCCCACGCCTGCACCGCCTCGGTCGTCACGAGGATGCTATGGAGGTAGCGGACGCGGTTGACCTCGACAAAACCGTTGCCGATGGCCGTGACGAGAGGGGTGCCACTAGGGGGGCTGAGGTGTAATTTCATGGTGGATGCGTACGATGGGTGGACTTCGGTGTGCCAAGAGTAAGTAATCGGCATACAATTCGCAAACTTTTAATGTGTTGTACTTCCACCTTCTTGATCCCCACCGACCGTCTCATGACCCAAAAACGCCCAACCCTACGCCCGCTTAAAAAGTCGGCCAAACTCGCCAATGTCTGTTACGACATCCGTGGCCCGGTCATGGTGCGCGCCAAAGCATTGGAGGAAGAGGGGCATCGCATCTTTAAACTCAATATCGGCAACCTCGCGCCGTTTGGTTTTGAGGCGCCGGAAGAGATCGTCCAAGATGTGATCCTCAACCTGCCCGATGCGGCGGGCTATAGCGACTCCAAGGGCCTGTTCGCGGCGCGTAAGGCGGTGATGCACGAGACCCAACGCGTCGGCATCAAGGGTGTGGGGATCGAGGATGTCTATCTGGGCAACGGCGTCTCCGAGCTGATCGTGATGACCATGCAGGCGCTCTTAGATGCGGGTGATGAGGTCTTGGTGCCGATGCCGGATTATCCCTTGTGGACGGCGGGTGTGACCTTGGGCGGCGGTACGCCACGCCATTATCTGTGTGACGAGGGTAGCGGCTGGTTGCCCGACCTCGACGATATCCGTGCCAAGATCACCGAGCGCACCCGGGCCATCGTCGTCATCAACCCGAACAACCCCACCGGCGCGCTCTATCCGGATGACCTCTTGAAGGGCATCATCGCGCCCGCCAGCATCAGTTGGTGATCTGCGCTGATGAGATCTACGACAAGACCTTGTACGATGGCGTGACGCACACCGCGCTGGCCTCCTTGGCCGAGGATGTGTTGTTCCTGACCTATAACGGCCTGTCAAAAAACTATCGCAGTTGCGGTTATCGCGTCGGCTGGGTCGTCCTGTCGGGCGAGAAACGCCACGCGCGGGACTTTATCGAAGGCTTGACCATGTTGGCCTCGATGCGCCTCTGTTCTAATGTGCCGGGCCAGTTTGCCATCCAGACCGCGCTCGGCGGCTATCAGAGCATTAAGGAACTGGTCGCGCCGGACGGTCGTTTGACGCGCCAACGCAACCTCGCGTGGGAGATGCTGACCGCGATGCCGGGCGTGTCGTGCGTTAAACCTAAGGCCGCGTTATACCTGTTCCCGCGTCTCGACCCGGCGATCTACGCCATCCAAAACGATCAGCAGTTCATCCTTGACCTGCTCGAAGAAGAAAAGGTCTTGGTAGTGCAAGGCACGGGCTTTAACTGGCCCAAACCCGATCACCTGCGCTTGACCTTTATCCCCCATGAAGAGGTCCTCGCTGAGGCCTTGCATCGCGTCGGCCGCTTTTTAGATGGCCGTCGCACCCATTCTTAAATCACTGTACAGACTTATGAAACCTATAAATGTTGGCCTCTTGGGCCTAGGAACGGTCGGCGGCGGCACGCTGACCGTGTTGCGTCGTAACCGTGAAGAGATCGCTCGCCGGGCCGGTCGCGAGATCCGAGTCACCCACGCCGCCGTGCGCGACATGGACAAGGCGCAGGCCTATGCGGGCCTTGGGCTGACCTTGACGGCGGATCCGTTTGATGTCGTCAACAACCCCAAGATCGACATCGTGGTCGAACTCATCGGCGGTATCGAGCCGGCGCGCACCTTGGTCTTGCAGGCCATCGCGAACGGCAAGCATGTGGTGACTGCCAACAAGGCGCTCATCGCAAAATATGGCAACGAGATCTTCGCCGCCGCCCAAGAAAAAGGCGTGATGGTCAACTTCGAGGCGGCGGTAGCCGGGGGTATCCCGATCATCAAGGCGATCCGCGAGGGCTTGGCCGGTAACCGCATCGAGTGGTTGGCTGGCATCATCAACGGCACCTGTAACTTTATTCTGTCCGAGATGCGTGACAAAGGTGCGGCCTTTGACGCGGTGCTAAAAGAGGCGCAGGCCAAGGGTTACGCCGAGGCCGACCCGACCTTCGATATCGAGGGCGTAGACGCGGCGCACAAACTCACCATCCTGTCGGCCATCGCCTTTGGCGTGCCGATGCAGTTTGACGCGGCGCACATCGAGGGCATCTCAACCCTGGCCGCCGAGGATATCCAATACGCAGAAGAACTGGGCTATCGCATCAAACTACTCGGCATCGCCAAACGCCATGCCAACGGCATCGAGCTGCGCGTCCACCCGACCTTGATCCCTGCGAAACGCCTGATCGCCAATGTCGAGGGCGTGATGAACGCGGTCTTGGTCAAGGGCGACGCCGTCGGGGCGACGCTCTATTACGGCGCCGGTGCCGGTTCTGAGCCGACCGCCTCGGCGGTGGTCGCCGATCTCGTTGATGTCACGCGCTTGTCTACCGCCGACCCGCATCACCGCGTCCCGCATCTCGCCTTTCAGCCCGATCAACTGGCCGCGCTGGCGGTCGTTCCTATGGCCGAGGTCGAGACCGCGTGTTATCTGCGCATGGCCGCGGCCGACCGCCCTGGCGTGTTGGCCGAGGTGGCGCGCATCTTGGCCGCGCAAGACATCTCGATCGACGCGATGATCCAAAAACCATGCAACGAGGGCGAGCATCTGGCGACCTTGGTGTTCCTCATCCACAAGGCGCGGGAGGCCGCGGTCGATGTGGCCATCGCGCAGATCGAGGCCCTGCCGGCGATTAGCGGCAAGGTGACGCGCTTGCGTATGGAGTCTCTGGCCTGATGTACTACACCAGCACGCGCGGCGCACCCGCAAAACGGCGTTATTTGGAGATCCTGTTAGAAGGCCTGGCCCCCGATGGCGGCCTCTATGTGCCCGATCATTACCCGCGTTTTAGTGCGGCTGAATTGGCGTTCATGCGTGGCATGAGCTATCGCGACTTGGCCTTCACGATCTTGTCGCGTTTTTGCGATGACATCCCGCCGGAAGACCTGCGCGCGCTGATCGACCAGACTTACACGGCTGAAACTTACGGCCACGGTCGCGCCGATTCGGACTTTAGCCAGATCACCCCGTTGCGAGCCTTGGCGGGTGAGGGCGAGGG
>QYQG01000034.1 GCA_007280375.1 Betaproteobacteria bacterium | reverse complement strand
GGACATTAACCACAGGACAAAGTCGCCTTTTTCTAGGGCGGTGCAGGGCCGTTGCAGGACCTCGTTGCAATTGCGTTTGAACCATTTTTCGACCTTGGCCGGGTCGGTGAGGCGTTGTGCGTGGGCGACGGGGGCGAGGGGCTCGATGGCCTTGCCCGTTTTAGGGTGTTGGCCGATGGCCTTGGGGTTTTTGGTATGGCAGGTGGCGCAACTCAGGTCGCCGTGTTGGGCGTGAAAGAGGCGCTCACCGCGTACGCTGGAGAAGTCGATAAAACGGGGGTCCGCCTTGAGGGCGATGGCTCGGTAGGTATCGAGTAAGGTGGGCTGCGCTACGGCGGGGGTGATGAGGCAGGTGAGGAGGAGGGCGAGGAGGCGCATGGTCGTTTCCGCAGGAGTGAGGAGACGCTCATTGTGCAGGTGCAGATTAATGGGAGATTAAGGCGCGCCTTAGCGTAGGTGTCGCGTCCCGCTAGATTACTACTCGGAATTCAAGAGAGGCCAAAAATTAGACCCAGCATCACTGCCGGGCTGGACAAATCAACCTCAGTTGCACAGAACCGGAAGCCGACATACACTGAAGCTACTTTTGTAGCAAAACCGTGAAGGACGACTATCGTGGGCATGCCCGTACGCATTGACGATCAGCTTTATCAACTCGCGCGCAGCGAAGCTGTGATTGAGCACCGCACCATTGCCGGCCAGATTGAGTACTGGGCCTTGCTCGGTCGCGCGGCCTTGGACAATCCGGATTTGCCGGTGTCCTTTATCGCCCAATCCCTGGGCGCAATGGCAGAGCCACGCGACCAGGCCACGCCTTTCGTGCCGCGTAGCAAAAAAGCTTGATGGCCTACGAGGCACGCCAAACCCGGCGTTTTGCGCGCCAGTACAAAAAACTCCATGACAATGTCGCCAGCGATGTCGATGAAGCCGTCGTCGATATCGTCAAAAAACCCACGCTGGGTGAGAGAAAAAAAGGCGACTTGTCAGCGCTACGGGTTCACAAATTCAAAAGCCAAGGCCAGCTTTATTTGCTCGGGTACACCATCGACGACTCAATCAGCTTGGTCTACCTAGAGGCTATCGGGTCGCACGAAAATTTCTACCGCGATTTCAAACATTAATCGAATCATAATTATTGGGTTATGAATTATGATTATTTAATCGGTTGTGCAAACAGTGCCGGGCGTTTTTCCGGCTATGCGTCTTAGCGTAGTGCGATGGGGATGGGGAAGTGGACGGATTCTTCTGCGCCGGGCAGGGTTTCGATGTGTTTGATGCCGAGTTCGCGCAGGCGTAGGGTGACGCCTTCGACTAAGACTTCGGGGGCGGAGGCGCCGGCGGTGATGCCGACACAGCGCGCACCGATGAGCCAGGCGGGGTCGATCTGGCGGGCATCGTCGATCAGCCAGGCGCGGCTGCCGATGCGTTCGGCGACTTCGCGCAGACGGTTGGAGTTGGAGCTGTTGGGGGAACCGACGACGAGGATGGCGTCGCAGTGTCGGGCGAGGGCCTTGACCGCGTCTTGACGGTTTTGTGTGGCGTAGCAGATGTCGTCTTTTTTGGGCCCGACGATGGCGGGGAAGTGGGTTTTTAGGGCAGCCACGACCTGTGCCGCGTCATCGACCGAGAGCGTGGTTTGGGTGACATAGGCGAGGCGGGTGTCGGGCGCGAGTTCGTTGGCTAAGAGGCTGACATCGATCACCGTTTCGACCAGCCAGGTCGGGCCGTTGACTTGGCCTAGCGTGCCTTCAACCTCGGGGTGGCCGGGGTGGCCGATCATGACGATGGCGTAGCCTTGTTCGACCAGGCGCTTGACCTCTAAATGGACCTTGGTGACGAGCGGGCAGGTGGCATCGAATAATTGAAATCCGCGTGCGGCGGCGGCATCGCGCACGGCGAGGGATACGCCGTGCGCGCTGAAGATGAGCGTGGCGCCGGCGGGGACTTCGGCTAGGTCTTCGATGAAGATAGCGCCTTTGGCCTTGAGTTCATCGACGACGAAACGGTTGTGGACGACCTCGTGGCGGACATAGATGGGCGCGCCGTATTTTTCGAGTGCGCGTTCGACGATGAGGATGGCGCGTTCGACCCCGGCGCAAAAGCCGCGTGGATTGGCGAGGAAGGCGTGTTCAGTCATGGTGGGTATCGTCGATGGCTAAGATGTGGACCTCAAACGCGACCGCGCAGCCGGCGAGTGGGTGATTGAAGTCGAGTGTAGCGGTGGTTTCGTTCATAGACAACACTACGCCATGTAGGGTCTGGTCGTTGGGGAGTTGGAATTGGATCATGTGATTGATGGCGATCGGTTCTGTCGTCGTCAGGTCGGTCAACGGCATGGTTTGTACGCGTGCCTCGTCGCGTTCACCAAAGGCCTGGCTGGGGTCTAGGTGCAAGGTGGTGTGGGTGCCGACGGTGAGGTCTTTGAGGGCGTATTCTAGGTGCGGGGCGATCTCGCCTTGTCCGAGTTGGAAGGTCTCGGGTGCGCCGCCGAAGGTGTTGACCAGTTCTTCGCTGCCACTGGTTAGGCGATAGTGCAGGGTGACGCGGTCGTTAAGGCCGATTGTTTTGGTCATGATGTTTGAAGCTGCTTAAGAGGATCAAGACCGCGCCGACGGTGATGGCAGAGTCGGCGACATTGAAGGCGGGCCAATGCCAACCGGCGGCGTGGAGGTCGATGAAGTCGATGACATTGCCGTGCAGGATGCGGTCGATGACATTGCCGATCGCGCCGCCGAGGATCAAGGTCAAGGCCCATTTCTGTGCGGTGGGCGCGGGTTTACGGAGCCAGTAGATGATGAGGGCGGAGATGAGGGTGCCGAGGGTGATGAAGAACCAGCGTTGCCAGCCGGCTTGATCGGCGAGGAAGGAAAAGGCCGCGCCTTCGTTGCGGACATGGACGAGGTTAAAAAAGCCGGTGATCTCCCAATAGGCGTGCAAGGGCAGGGTCTTTAAGATGGCGAGTTTGCTGAGCTGGTCGAGGATGATGACGAGGGCGGCGATGCCTAGCCAGTAGGCCATGCGCTTAGGCATAGGTACGCACCTCGCCTGCGCCGTGCAGGTTGCTGACGCAGCGGCCACAGAGGCCGTCGGCGTTGATATCGGTACGCACATGCCAGCAGCGTTCGCACTTGGCGTGCGGCAGGGCTTCGGCGGAGGCCGAGGTCTCGCCCTCGGTGCTTACGACGGCGGTCTCGGAGGTGATCATCACAAAGCGCAGGTCGTCGCCTAGGGATTGCAACAGGGCGCGGTCGCTGTCGTTGGCGTGAAAGGTCAGTCGCGATTGTAAGGCAGAGCCGATGGTACCGGCGATGCGCAAGGCTTCGAGCTGTTTGGTGCCTAGGGTGCGCAGTTCGCGCAGGCGTGTCCAACGGCCAATGAGTGCGTCGGCATCAGCCACGCGAGGCAGCGTGTGCCATGCGTCGAGGAAGACGCTACGGCTGTCGGCGTGGGTGATGGCCCAGATCTCTTCGGCGGTGAACGATAGGACCGGGGCGATGAGACGCGTGAGGGTTTCCCTGATGTGCCAGAGGGCGGTCTGCGCGGCGCGTCGTGCGGGGCTGTGGGCGACGCAGGTGTAGAGCCGATCTTTGAGGATGTCGAGGTAGAACGCGCCGAGGTCTTCGGAGCAGAAATGGTGCAAGCGTTGTACCGCGCTGTGGAAGTTGTAGGCCGCATAGTCGGCTAGTACGGCGGTCTGCAAGGCGGTGCATTGCGCGACGGCATAGCGGTCAATCTCGACCAGGGCCGCGACCGGTAGGGCATCACAGGCGGGGTCGAAGTCGGCGGTGTTGGCGAGTAGAAAACGCAAGGTGTTACGCATCCGGCGGTAGCTTTCGACCACCCGTTTTAAGATCTCGTCGGAGATGGACAGTTCGCCAGAATAGTCGGTGGAGGCGACCCAGAGACGCAGGATCTCCGCGCCCATGGTGTCGTTGATCTTTTGCGGCGCGATGACATTGCCCTTGGACTTGGACATCTTCATGCCTTTGCCATCGACGACGAAACCGTGCGTGAGCAGGGCCTTGTAGGGCGCGTGGCCGTCGCTGGCGCAGCCGGTCAAGAGCGAGCTTTGGAACCAGCCGCGATGTTGGTCGGAGCCTTCGAGATAGAGGTCGGCGGGATGGGCGAGTTCGGGGCGTTGTTTGAGCACGGCGGCATGGGTCGCGCCGGAGTCGAACCAGACATCAAGGGTATCTTTGATCTTGACATAGGTGTCGGAATCCGCGCCGAGCAGGTCGCGGGCGTCTAGGTCGAACCAGGCCTCGATGCCTGTTTTTTCGACGCGTTGCGCGATGATCTCGAGGAGCTCGACGCTGCGCGGGTGCGGTGTGCCGGTGACTTTGTGGATGAAGAGGCACATCGGCACGCCCCAGTTGCGTTGCCGTGAGACGCACCAGTCGGGGCGGCCTTTGATCATGGCGTTGAGCCGTTCACGGCCCCAACTGGGGTAGAACGCGGTCTGTTCGACGGCGGTGAGGGCGGCATCGCGCAGGCGCAGGTGGTCCATGCTGATGAACCATTGTGGCGTCGCGCGGTAGATGATCGGGGTTTTGTGCCGCCAGCAATGGGGGTAGCTGTGGCGCAGGCTGTCCTGTTTGAGGAGGTGGCCGCGCTCGGTGAGGATCTCCAACACGCGCGTGTTGCCCTTCCAGATGTTCAGGCCTTCTAGTCCTAACGGCGTGCCGGGCAGGAAACAGCCATCGCCGCCGACGGGGTTGTCCACGGTGAGGCCATATTTAAGGCCGGCAAGGTAGTCGTCGTGACCGTGACCGGGGGCGATGTGGACGAGGCCGACACCGGCGTCGGTGGTGACGAAGTCGGCGAGGATGATGGGGACTTGCCGTTCAAAGAAGGGGTGGTTGAGCAGCAGGCCTTCGAGGGCGCGACCGGGGGCGTGGGCTATGCGTTCGCCGTGTGCAAACCCATAACGGGTGAGGGCCGCGTCGACGAGATCTTCGGCGAGGATCAACACGCCTTTAGGGGTTTTTACGAGCGCGTAGTTGACCTCGGCATGGCAGGCGACGGCTTGGTTGGCGGGTAGCGTCCACGGTGTGGTGGTCCAGATGACGGCGGCGCAGGTCGTGTCGAGCGTCTTGATACCAAAGCGTTGCGCGAGATCGGCCGGGTCGGCGATCGGGAAGGCAACATCCATCGCGGGCGAGGTCTTGTCTTCGTATTCGACCTCGGCCTCGGCCAAGGCGGAGCCGCAATCGACGCACCAGTGCACGGGTTTTGCGCCTTGCACGAGGTGGCCTTGGTGCATGACTTCGGCCAAGAGACGGATGATCTCGGCCTCGGTCTTAAAATCCATGGTGCGGTAGGGGTTTTGCCAGTCGCCCAAGACACCCAAGCGGATGAAATCGGCCTTTTGTCGTTCGACTTGGCTGGCGGCGTATTCGCGGCAGAGGCGACGAAATTGGGCGGGTTCGATGTGTTTGCCGTGTGCCTTTTCGACCACGAGTTCGATGGGCAGGCCGTGGCAGTCCCAGCCGGGGACGAAGGGCGCGTCGAAGCCATCTAGTGTCTTGGCCTTGACGATAATGTCTTTTAATATCTTGTTGACGGCGTGACCGATGTGGATGTCGCCGTTGGCGTAGGGCGGGCCGTCGTGGAGGATGAATTTGGGGCGACCGGCGACGGCGGCGCGGATCTGGCCGTAGAGGTCGTCGTCCTGCCATGCGGCGACCCAACCGGGCTCGCGCTTGGGCAGGTCGCCGCGCATGGGGAACGGGGTGTCGGGGAGGTTGAGGGTGTCTTTGTTTGCCATGTTAGTTCACATTGAGTAGGGCGCGTGCTTGATCGGCATCGCGGCCGATCTGCGCGATGAGTGCGTCTAGCGAGGCGAATTTTTGTTCGTCGCGTAGTTTGTGGAGGAACTCGACGCGCAGGTGGGTGCGGTAGATGTCGCGATTAAAATTAAAGAGGTGGACTTCCAGCGTCGGGCGGCCGTTGGCGTGGAGGGTCGGACGCGTGCCGAGGCTGGCGACGGCGGGGAGGCTGGGTTGATCGAGGCCGTGTACGCGGACCGCGAAGATGCCTTTGAGTGGCGGGCGATTGTGTTTGAGTTGCACATTGGCGGTCGGATAGCCGATGGTGCGGCCGATCTTGTCGCCATCGACGACGCGACCAGAGATGCTGTAGGGGTGACCTAAGAGTTGTGCCGCCATGGCCATGTCGCCCTCGGCGAGTGCGGTGCGCACGGCGGTGCTGGAGGCGCGTTGGCCCGCCGCTTCGACGGTGTGCAGGGACTCGGTGATGAAACCGGCCTCGTTTTTGATCCCATCTCCGAGGCGGGTGAGGAGACCGACATCGCCGGCGCGTTTAGCGCCAAAACGGAAATCGTCACCGACTAAGACATAGCGGGTCTTGAGACCTTCGACCAAGATGCGTTGCACAAAGGCTTCGGGCGAGAGCGCGGCGAAGGCGCGATCGAAGGTGCAGACATGGCAATGTGCAACCCCAAGTTCGCGCAGGCGTTCGAGTTTCTCTCGCATCGACGACAGGCGAGTAGGCGCGTCTTGTGGCGAGAATAGTTCGCGTGGGTGCGGCTCAAAGGTGAGTACGGTCGGCAGGGCGCCGAGTGCAACGGCGCGCGCGGTCAGCCGTGCCAACATCGCTTGATGGCCAAGGTGGACACCGTCAAAGTTGCCAATGGTGACTGCGTTAGGGTGTGCCGAGTGCGGCCAGCCGTGGGTGATGAGCATGAGGAAAGGTGGGCTATAAAAGCTAAGCTGCGGATTCTACTGTTTAGGGGGCGTTCCGACCATCTTTATGCGCTGCCGTTAAGCGGCAGCGCTACGGCGGAACTGTGCGCTGCGCATCCCCATCAGCCAGAGGCTGGCGAAATAGACGGTGGCACCGGCGGGAACGAGCCAGGCGAGATGGAGGAGGCGCGTTTGCAGATCGGCCTGTAGCCACGCGGCCTCTGTCCCCATGGCGAACCAGAGAAACCCGCCCATGGTGATGAGGGCGAGGGTGAGGCGGAGCAAGTAGAGAGGCCAGCCTGTTTGCGGTTGGAAGATGTCTTGTGTGCGTAGTTTGCGATAGAGGATGGCGGCGTTGAGGCACGCGCCTAGGCCGATCGCTAAGGCGAGGCCGGCATGACCTAAGGGGCCGATGAAGGCGAGGTTCATGATCTGTGTGGCGACGAGGGTGATGAGGGCGATCTTGACCGGGGTTTTGATGTTTTGTCGGGCGTAAAAACCCGGGGCGAGTACCTTGATGAGGATGAGACCGACTAGACCGACGCTGTAGGCGGTGAGTGCTTGCCGGGTCATCTCGACATCGTGGCTAGAGAACGCGCCATAGTGGAACAAGGTGGCGATGAGCGGGATGGCCAGTACCGCCAGCGCGACGGCGGCGGGGGCGGCCAACAGCAAACTCAGACGCAGGCCCCAATCGAGCAGACGGGAATATTCGCCGGTGTCGCCATCGGCATGGTGTTTGGCGAGCGAGGGGAGAAGGAGGGTGCCTAAGGCGACCCCTAACATGCCGGTGGGGAACTCCATCAGACGGTCGGCGTAATAGAGCCAGGAGATGCTGCCGCTGACCAAAAACGAGGCGAAGATGGTGTTGATGATGAGGGAGACCTGCGCGACGGAGACGCCGATGGCGGCCGGGCCCATGAGGAAGAGGATGCGGCGTACGGCGGGGTCGTTGGGGGCGAATTCCCAACGCGGCAGGAGGCCGAGGCGTTTCAAGGCGACATATTGTAGGGAGAGCTGCAAGACGCCGCCCAAGAGCGCGCCCCACGCCAAGGCGATGACGGGTGGGTCAAACCACGGTGCGGCGACGGCGGCGGCGAAGATCATGGCGACATTGAGCAAGACGGGGGTGAAGGCCGGCACCATGAAGCGGCTCCAGGTGTTGAGCACGCCGGCGGCCAGCGCGGTGAGCGACATGAAGACGATGTAGGGGAAGACGATGCGGGTCATCAGGACCGTGAGGTCAAACTTTGCGCTGTCGCTGCTAAAGCCGGGCGCGGAGATCATGACGATGAGTGGCGCGGCGAGGATGGCGAGCGCGGCGGTGGCGCTGACGATGATGAGCAATAAGGTGTGAACCCGGTGGATGATCTGTTGTGCGGCCGCCTCGCCTTCGCGGTTCTTGATTTCGGCCAAGATGGGCACAAAGGCTTGTGAGAAGGCGCCTTCGGCAAACAGGCGTCGTAGCAGGTTGGGGAGCTTGAAGGCGACAAAGAAGGCGTCGGTCATCATCCCTGCGCCGAAGGCCCGTGCGATGACCATGTCGCGCACGAAGCCCAAGATGCGGGAAAGAAAGGTCATGGCACTGATGGAGGCGAGGGCGCGGAGCAGGTTCATAAGGGCGATTTTAACCTTGCCAAATAGAAAACGGGTGGGTATAATGCGCGACTTTCTTGTTACGAATTTTTAGGAGTCTTCATTATGGCAAACAGTGCACAGGCCCGTAAGCGCGCCCGTCAGGCAGACCGTACCCGTCTGCAAAACATGGCACAGCGCTCGGCTTACCGCACCGCTGTCAAGAAGGTTCGCGCTGCGATTGCGGCCGGCGACAAGGCCGCTGCTGCGGTGATCTTCCAAGCGTCTATGTCCACTATGGATAGCTTGGCTGACAAGCGTATCGTCCACAAAAACAAGTCCTCGCGCCAGAAGAGCCGTCTGTCGGCGGCGGTGAAGGCGATGGCGTAACGATGGCGTAAGTTATGCCTTGCTGTGTTATAAACCCCTCTGCGGAGGGGTTTTTTATTGTCCCCTTTGTTGCCCCAATTTGTTGCCCCCATTATCCCTTTATCGAGGTTGTTTATGAATCTAGACCGTGTGACTTCCGGCCGTGATGTACCTAATGATATCAATGTCATCATCGAGATCCCCTCGCATGGCGAGCCGATTAAATATGAGGTGGACAAGGAGACCGGCGCGATGTTCGTCGATCGTTTTATGTCCACCGCCATGCATTATCCGTGTAACTATGGTTATGTGCCGCACACCTTGTCCGAGGACGGTGACCCGGTCGATGTGCTGGTGATTACGCCGATCCCGCTGATTACCGGTGTCGTCGTGCGTTGCCGTCCGATCGGGGTGCTGCAGATGGAGGACGAGGCGGGGATGGATGCTAAGGTCTTGGCCGTGCCGGTGGATAAGCTCTGCACGATGTATTGCGGCGTGCAAAAACCTGAGGATATCCCCGCCTTGATGCTCAACCAGATCGCACATTTCTTTGCGCATTACAAGGACTTGGAAGTGGGCAAGTGGGTCAAGGTGTTGGGCTGGGCGGGCGTGGATGAGGCGCGGGCGGAGATCGTCTCGGGCGTCGATCGTTATAACGCGGCCACTGATAAGCCGATGTTCTGATGAAGATCTGTATCGTTTCAGATTCGCACGACAATCGCCGCCTGCTCGATCGTGCGGTGGAGGATGCCGTGGCGCGCGGCGCGGAGGCGATCCTGCATTGCGGCGATATCGTCGCGCCCACGACGCTGCGGGTGTTGAAGAAATATGGACTGCCGGTGCATGCCATCCATGGCAATAACACCGGTGACCTGTACGCCATGTCGCATCTGGCGCATGAGCCGGATAGCACGGTGCGCTATCACGGTCAAGACGCGGTCTTGCATCTGGCGGGGCGTTCCGTGTTTATGGTGCATTACCCGCATTACGCCGAAGCGATGGCCTTGACCGGGGATTACGACATCGTCTGTTGTGGGCATGATCATAAGGTGAGTGCGCGCGTGGTGCAGGGCATCAAGGGTACGCCGACTTGGATTGTCAACCCCGGCACGGTGGGCGGCGTGGGCAAGCCACCGACCTATATCTTGGCTG
>QYQG01000006.1 GCA_007280375.1 Betaproteobacteria bacterium | reverse complement strand
CTTTGAGGGTGCAGATCATGACCTCTTTTTCGCGGCTGGTTAGGCTGCGTAGGCGTTCGTGTATGGCGCTGGCGCGTTGTCCCTGGGTGAGGCGTTGCTGATTCCACGCGATCGCCTCGATCACCCTGTCGGCAAAGGCGTTGTCATCAAATGGCTTTTCGATGAAGTCGAAGGCGCCTTTTTTGAGGGCGGAGACCGCGTGCGCGACCTTGCCGTGGGCGGTGAGGAAGATCACCGGCAGGTGACATTTGAGTACCTTGAGTTGATCAAAGAGTGCTAGGCCACTCATGGAGGGCATGCGGATGTCGAGGATGATGCAGCCTTGTAGGCCGGGGTGACAGTCGCGCAGGAAGTCCTCTGCGCTGGGCCAACTGTGTACGGTGAGGCCGCGTGAACGCAATAACCAGGTGAGGGCATCGCGCATGGCGGCATCATCATCGACGACAAAGGCATTGTGGGGTGTGGTTTCCATGAAGGCCCTAGGGTGGGGTGATAGGGAGCAATATACTGAACATCGTGCCGCCTTGGGGGTTGGGTTTTAGGATGAGCTGCCCGCGGTGTGCCTCGACGATGGAGCGACAGATGTTGAGGCCCATGCCTAGGCCCTCGGGCTTGGTGGTGTAGAAGGGTTCAAAGAGGCGCGCGGCGACCTCTGGCGGGATGCCGGGCCCGCGATCGCTGATGTCGATGTGTAGTTGCAGGGCCGCGGTGTAGACCTGTATCTTGAGGGTGTTCGCACCTGCGGCGGCCTGTGGGCCGGACTTGGCGTCTAACCCCATGGCCTCTATCCCATTGCGCATCAGGTTGAACAAGGCTTGTCCGAGTAGCACCTTGTCGCCTTGGATGATGGGGAGGTCAGCGTTGATGACTAGGGTGATGCGGATGCCTTTACGGCGTGCGTCCTCTGCTAGGAGATCGGCGACCTCTTGGCAGAGCTGGGCGAGGTTGCAGGCCTCGGTCTTGGGTTCGGCGCGACGCATGAAGGCGTAGATGCGTCGAATGATATGGCCGGCGCGCTGGGCCTGTGCTTGGATGCGGGTCAGGGCGCCGCGGATCTCCTGTAGGTCTGTCTTGCCCGCGTCGATCAGGTTGAGCGAGCCGGTGGCATAGCTGGAGATGGCCGCTAGGGGTTGATTGATCTCATGCGCTAAGCTGGAGGCCATCTCGCCCATGGTGATGAGACGGCTGGTGGTCTGTAGGCGTTCGTGTTGGAGCTGGAGTTGTTTCTCGGCGTTGAGACGGTGTTGCATGTGTTGCCGCAAGACCCAGAGGCTCCATAACAAGAGGATGGCGAGCAGGATGAGGGTGATGGATAGCACCTTGCCTGAGAGGGGAACGGGGGGGCGTATCGGGATGATCCATAGCGATACGCCGTGGCCAGGCGGGTCGAGGACGATGTGGCGCTGCAGGTGCGCGTGTTGAGTGGTCTCTAGCTGTGAACTTTTGGCGATGATCTTGCCGCTGTGGTCGCGGAGACTGACATGGTTGCGTTGGGCCAGCCACCAAGGCACGCCTTCGGCTAGGGCCTGTTCGAGGGCGTAGAGGCCAACAACGGTCCCTCCGCTCGCTGGGCTGGGGACATGGACGGCAAACAACCATTCTCCGTGTTCATGGCTATTGGCGTAGAACGGCGGACTGTAGATGGGTTTGTTCAGCGTTAAGGCCAGTCGTGCATCGGCGTGGTGGGAGGGTGCGTGCCCGCCTGCCGCCTGCGGTCCCGCCGGCATGGATTGCCGCAGCCGCTGTTGGGCGTCGAGATAGGCGATGCGGCGCAGGCCGGTGTTGTTCGTCAACAGGGTGCGGGCGTAGGCCGCAAAGGCGCGGCGATCTGTCGCTTGGGTGGGGCTGATATGGCCTAAGGTCTCTTCGTTGTGTTTGAGGTTGAAACGCAGGCCTTGTTCTAGCCACAACAGGTCATGGGTTAGCGTGGCCTGTTCTTCGGCGTGATCGGCGCGTTCGGAGAGCCATAGCTGGATGGCGACGGAGGCGATGAACAGCACCAAGGTCAGCCTCGGCAGCCACCAGAGCCAGTGGCGGCGTGAGGAGGTGTCGAGGTGAGCAGGTGGGTGGTTCATGGTCTCTATGGTAAAGAGGTATTCGGGGCTAATGTGTGTGGATAGCCACAATCTGCGGGTATCCACAATATGTCGGCTAAGAGGTGGGTGCATAGAATGGCTTCCGTGCGGTCACTACAGGATCGCTTTATCCACACACTAGGAGACTCACCATGAAACTGTACGCTACTTTACTGACCTTGGCCTTGGGCTGGGGTGGGGCTGTTGGTCTTACGCACGCCGCCGAGCCTATCATCATCAAGTTTTCGCATGTGGTGGCCAACGATACGCCTAAGGGCAAGGCCTCGCTCTATTTTGCCAAGCTGGCGGCGGAAAAGACGCACGGTCGGGTCAAGGTCGAGGTCTATCCCAATAGCACGCTGTACAAGGACAAGGAGGAGTTAGAGGCCTTGCAGATGGGTGCGGTGCAGATGTTGGCCCCGTCGCTGGCTAAGTTCCGCCCGCTGGGTGTGAAGGAGTTTGAGGCATTTGACCTGCCCTTCATCTTTGACGATTACGCCGAGCTGCATCGTGTCACGCAAGGGCCTATCGGCCAATCTTTGTTGACCAAGCTCGAAGCGAAGGGGGTTAAGGGGCTGGGGTATTGGGACAATGGCTTCAAATCGTTCTCGGCCAATAGCCCTTTGCGTGGCGTGGCGGATTACAAGGGCCTGAAGATGCGTATCCAGTCGTCTAAGGTGTTGGACGCGCAGATGCGGGCCTTAGTCGCAATCCCGCAGGTGATGGCCTTCTCTGAGGTCTATCAGGCCTTACAGACCGGCGTGGTCGATGGCACCGAGAACCCAATCTCTAATCTCTATACGCAGAAGATGCACGAGGTGCAAAAACACCTGTCGTTGACCAATCACGGCTATCTGGGCTATGCCGTCATCACCAACAAGAAGTTCTGGGACGAACTGCCGGCCGATGTGCGCGGTCAGCTCGATGCGGCGATGAAGGAGGCGACGGTGTATGCCAACAAGATCGCCAAGCAGGAGAACGATGACGCGCTAGAGATGGTGCGTAAATCGGGCAAGACGCAGATCTATAGCCTGACCGCAGCGGAGCGGCTGGCCTTGAAACGCGCCCTGTTCTCTGTGCATAAGGAGTTCGCGCCTAAGATCGACGAGGCCTTGATCCAGCTAATCTACAAAGAGACTAATTTCGACCCGGCCAAGCTGTAAGCGGTCGTTATGAACCGCTGGCTTAATCGTTTGGAGGAGGCGCTGGTCATCTTCTTCATGGCGACGGCGACGCTGATCACCTTTGCGGCCGTCCTGCACCGTTATCTGTCGGGGTTTGCTATCCCCGTCGTGCAGGATTGGTTGCTCAGTCTGCGTTTTTCGTGGTCGCAAGAGCTGACCATTATCCTCTTTGTGTGGATGGCCAAGTTTGGCGCGGCCTATGGTGTGCGAACCGGTATCCATGTTGGGGTCGATGTCTTGATTAATCGCTTAGCGGCGGCGAATCGGCGGAGGTTTATCTTTTTAGGCTTGTTCTCTGGGGCCTTGTTTACCGGCATCATCGGTACGCTGGGGGTGTTCTTTGTTTGGGAGAACGGCGCGCACTACGCGATCTTCTCGGCCTTGGGGCAGGATGTCTCGGCCTTGATCGAGGGGCCGATCACGCCGGATCTCGAATGGCCGACCTGGGTGGTTTATTCGGCGATCCCCTTGGGGTCGTCCTTGATGTGCTTCCGTTTTTTGCAGGTGGCTTGGGGTTTCTCCCGCACCGGTGAGCTGCCGCATCACGATCATAGCCATGTGGCCGGGCTGGACGAGGATGGCCCGCCTGCCGCCGACCAGGACGACCGCATCTACCGTATGGACGATAACCTGCACGCGCATGGCGTGTCGAAAGACGACGAGGGGCGCCCATGACGGCCGCGATTATCTTTGGTTTGTTGTTGGCCCTGATGTTGACCGGGATGCCGATCTCTATCTCGCTCGGCCTGACGGTGCTGACCTTTTTGTTCGTCTTCACCGATGTGCCTATCGAGGCGGTGGCGATGAAGCTGTTCACCGGGATAGAGAAGTTCGAGATCATGGCGATCCCGTTCTTTATCTTGGCGGGCAACTTTTTGACCCACGGCGGGGTGGCGCGACGCATGATCCGTTTTGCCTCGGCTATGGTCGGGCATTTTCATGGCGGCCTGGGTCTGGGCGGGGTGTTGGCCTGTGCCTTGTTCGCGGCGGTGTCGGGGTCCAGCCCGGCGACGGTGGTGGCGATTGGTTCTATCTTACTGCCGGCGATGGTTAAGGCGGGTTTTCCGAATCGTTTTGGCGCCGGTGTCATCACCACCTCGGGTGCCTTAGGTATCTTGATCCCGCCCTCTATCGTGATGGTGATGTATTCGGTCTCGACCAATACCTCGGTCGGCGCCTTGTTTATGGCCGGCGTCATCCCTGGGCTGGTGCTGGCCTTCCTGTTGGGACTGACGACCTGGTATCGGGCGCGTAAGTTTAACTACCCGCGCCAGCCTAAGGCGAGTTGGGGCGAACGCTGGGCGGCGTTTCGGGAGAGCGCGTGGGGTTTGCTGTTGATCATTGTGGTGATGGGCGGAATCTACTCCGGTATCTTTACCCCCACCGAGGCGGCGGCGATGAGCGCGGTCTATGCCTTTGTGATTGCGGTGTTTGTCTATAAAGACCTTAGCCTCAAAGACCTGCCGCAGGTATTGTTAGGCTCGGCCAATATGAGCGCGATGTTGCTCTACATCATTACCAACGCAGTGTTGTTTTCGTTCTTGATGACCAGCGAGCATATCCCACAAGACATGGCTGATTGGATGTTGGGGCAGGGTCTGGGCATCATCGGCTTTTTGCTGATCGCCAATGTGTTGCTGCTCTTGGCGGGTAACTTCATGGAGCCGTCCTCTATCGTCCTGATCTTGGCGCCTATCTTGTTCCCCATCGCAATGAAGTTGGGCATAGATCCGGTGCACTTTGGTATCATCATGGTCGTCAATATGGAGGTGGGCATGTGTCACCCGCCGGTTGGATTGAACCTGTATGTTGCCAGTGGCATCGCGCGCATGGGGATCACCGAGCTCACCATCGCCGTTTGGCCATGGCTGTTGACGATGTTGGTGTTCCTGATGCTGGTGACTTATTGGCCGGGATTGTCGCTGTGGTTGCCACGCACGCTGGGAATGCTGTCTTAACGACTTTAAGTGGATTTATGAATGTCTGATGCTGATCTGAATGCCCTCGCTTTGCTCTATCACGAGTTTCCCCGGCCGGGGAAGATCTCGGTCGAGTCATCCAAACCCTGCGCCACCCAACACGATCTGTCCTTGGCCTATACGCCGGGCGTGGCCGAGCCGGTGCGCGCCATCGCTGCCGATCCGGCCAATGCCTATCGCTATACCAATAAGGGCAACCTGGTCGCGGTGATTACCGACGGCACGGCCATTTTGGGGCTGGGCAATCTAGGCCCGCTGGCCTCTAAGCCGGTGATGGAGGGCAAGGGCATTCTATTCAAACGCTTTGCCGGGATTGATGTGTTTGACATCGAGGTCGACGCGCCCAGCGTCGCGTCGTTCATCGAGACGGTGGTCAATATCTCACCCACCTTTGGCGGGATTAATCTCGAAGATATTGCCGCGCCGCAGTGTTTTGAGATCGAGGCAGCCTTGCAGGCGCGCCTGGATATCCCGGTCTTTCATGACGATCAACACGGCACGGCCGTGGTGATGTGCGCCGGGCTGCTCAACGCGTTAGAGGTGCAGGCTAAACGCCTGGATGACATTAAGTTGGTGTGTCTGGGCGCGGGTGCGGCGGGGTTGGCGTGTATGCGGCTGTTGATTGCGATGGGCGGCAATAAGGCCAACATGACGCTGGTCGATTCTAAAGGCGTGATCCACAGCGCGCGCAGCGATCTCAACGCGCACAAGCAGGAGTTTGCCAAGGAGACCGAGATGCGCAGCTTGGCCGACGCGATGCTGGGTGCCGATGTCTTTATTGGCGTCTCTGGCCCGCGTCTGGTGACGGCGGCGATGGTGCAAAGCATGGCCGTGCGGCCTATCGTGTTTGCGATGGCCAACCCCGACCCGGAGATCCTCCCGGCTGAGGTTCACGCCGCGCGTAACGATGCCTTGATGGCAACGGGGCGCTCGGATTATCCTAATCAGGTTAATAATGTGTTGGGCTTTCCGTATATCTTTAAAGGCACCTTCGACGCCCGCGCCCGGGCGATTACCCAGCCGATGATGATCGCGGCGGCGCAGGCCTTGGCGGCCTTGGCGCGTGAGCCGGTGCCGGCCGAGGTGTTGGCGGCCTACGGCCTAGACGCGTTGACCTTTGGCCGCGACTATATCTTGCCGAAACCCTTTGATCCGCGCCTCTTAGAACGCATCCCGCCGGCCGTCGCCGCTGCCGCTGCCGCATGACTATGTCCCGCGCAAAGCGTCCGTTCTACCTCAACCTATTTAAGATCTGGCTGCCGGTCGGCGGTTTTGTGTCTATCTTGCATAGGGCGACGGGGGTGTTGCTGGCCGTGGCGATCCCGCTTTTACTCTGGGCGTGGCAGGTTTCGCTGGCCTCGGCTGAGGGGTTCGCCATGGTACAAAAAATCGTATCGCAGGGTTTAGGGGCCGTGCTGTATTTCGTGGTGCTTTGGGCCTTTTTGCATCACCTCTTGGCCGGGGTGCGGCATCTTGGCTTTGATATAGGGTGGGGTGAGGCGCGCCTTAGCGCACGGCGTTCCGCTTGGCTGGTCTTGGTGTCAGCCTGGGTGTTGACGGCGGTGCTGCTATGACGCGTCACGCCGGCGGGGCACGCAGTGGTTTGACGATCTGGTTGCTGCAACGGGCCAGCGCGGTATGGATGGCGTTGATCACGCCGGTGGCGTTGTGGCAGGTCGCGGGCGTGACCGATTACGCCGCGTGGCTGGCCCTGTTTCAGCCGCTCTATGTCAAGCTGATCATGCTGTTGACGGTGATCGCTGTGTTGGTGCATGCCTGGATCGGTCTGCGCGAGGTGATGATGGAGTATGTCCAGCCCATGCGCCTGCGTCTGCCGCTGTTGTTTGTGTTTTTGGCCGCTAGTCTGCTCTGTGTGGGCTGGGCGGCGCATATTGTGTGGGTTGTCGTATGAATTATGCTACGCGGCGTTTTGATGCCGTTATCGTGGGTGGTGGCGGGGCGGGTCTGCGCGCCGCCTTGACCTTGGCCGAGGCCGATCTCAAGGTGGCGGTCATCTCTAAGGTCTTTCCTACCCGTTCGCACACGGTGTCGGCGCAGGGCGGCATCACCGCCGCCTTAGGCAATGTCGAGGAGGACCACTGGCATTGGCACATGTACGACACGGTGAAAGGCGCAGACTTTTTGGGCGACCAAGACGCGATCGAATTTATGTGCCGTAACGCGGCACAGGCGGTGTACGAACTAGAACACATGGGACTGCCGTTTTCGCGCCTCGAAACGGGCAAGAACGCGGGCAAGATTTATCAGCGGCCCTTCGGTGGCCAGTCGAAAAACTTTGGTGGCGAGCAGGCGATCCGCACCTGTGCGGCGGCCGATCGCACCGGCCACGCCTTGTTGCATACCCTGTATCAGCGCAACATCGCGGCGCGCACGCAGTTCTTTGACGAGTTCTTCGCGCTCGACCTGATCCGCAACGACGCGGGTACGGTGATCGGCGTGATGGCGCTGGAGATCGAGACCGGTGAGCCGTGGTTGTTCGAGGCGCGCACCACCTTGTTGGCGACGGGCGGCGCGGCGCGTATCTTCCGTCATTCGACCAACGCGCACATCAATACCGGCGACGGTCTGGGCATGGTGTTACGCGCCGGCCTGCCGCTCGAAGACATGGAGTTTTGGCAGTTTCACCCCACCGGCATCCCCGAGATCGGCAGCCTGATTACCGAGGGGGTGCGCGGCGAGGGCGGTTATCTGCTTAATAAAGACGGCGAACGCTTTATGCCGCGTTATGCGCCCAAGGCCAAGGACTTGGCCTCGCGCGATGTCGTCTCGCGCGCCATCGCGCAGGAGATCTTGGCCGGGCGTGGATGCGGCGAACACGGCGATTTTGTCTTGCTCAAGATTGACCATATGGGTGCTGACACGATCAAAGAGCGCCTGCCCGGTATCCGCGAGCTGTCTATGCAGTTTGCTGGCGTGGACCCGTGTGTCGCGCCCATGCCGGTGACCCCGACCGCGCATTATATGATGGGCGGCATCCCCACGAATCTGCACGGTCAGGTCGTCGTCCCGGTGCAGAACGGCCCGGAAGAGCCGGTGCCGGGGTTGTACGCGGTGGGCGAATGCGCCTGCGTCTCGGTGCATGGCGCGAATCGGCTGGGCGGCAATTCCCTGCTCGACCTGGTCGTCTTTGGTCGCGCCGCCGGACAGCATATGCTGGCTTATCTGCGCGAGAATCCCTTCCCGCAAGCCACCCCGCAGGCCCCGGTGGAGGCGGTCTTGGCGCGGCTGCTGCGCTGGGATCGGCCCACGGGCAGCGAGCGGGTCGCGCTGTTGCGTGCCGAGATGCAGCACATCTTGCAGGCGCATTGCGGCGTCTATCGCAACGAGACCCTGATCCGTGCCGGCATCAAAAAGCTGACGGAGGTCGAGGCGCGGTTGGCGGATGCCTTTATCGACGACCGTAGCCGTTATTTCAACACCGCCCGGATCGAGGCCTTAGAGCTCGAGAACCTGTTGCCCATCGCCCGCGCCACCCTGTTTGCCGCCTTGGCCCGCACCGAAAGTCGCGGCGCCCATGCGCGCGAGGACTACCCGGAGCGGGACGATGACCATTGGCTACGCCACTCGCTCTATTTCCGCGCTAACGACGAACTCGACTTTAAGCCGGTGCGTCTAAAACCGCTCACGGTCGAGACCATCCAACCGGTCGCGAGGGTGTATTGATGCGCTTTAATATCTATCGTTACAACCCCGAGAGCGATGCGCGGCCCTTTATGCAGGCCTATGAGATCGACTTCGATCCACAAGGCAAAAAGCTGCTCGACGCGCTGATCGCCATCAAGGAACAGGACGAGAGCCTGAGCTTTCGCCGTTCCTGCCGCGAGGGCGTGTGTGGCTCAGACGGGGTTAATGTCAACGGGCGCAATGTGCTGGCCTGCGTCACCGCCTTGGAGGGGCTGAAACAGCCGATCGAGATCCGCCCCTTGCCACGACTGGCCGTGGTGCGCGACCTGATCGTCGATATGGAGCAGTTTTATCAACACTACCGTGCGGTAAAACCCTATCTCATCAACCTCGACCCCGAACCCGAAAACGAACGCCTACAAACGGCGACCGAGCGGGCGATGTTGGACGGCCTGTGGGAATGCGTCTTGTGCGGCTGTTGCACGACGGCGTGTCCGGCCTTTTGGTGGAACCCGGATCGCTTTTTAGGTCCGGCGGCCTTGTTGCAATCGGCGCGTTTTTTGCTCGATAGTCGCGATCAGGCCACCGATACGCGGCTAGATTTTCTCGAAGACCCGTACCGGTTGTTCCGCTGCCACGGCATCATGAGCTGCGTCGAGTCGTGTCCCAAGGGGCTCAACCCGACGGCGGCCATCGGACGGATCAAACACCTGCTGGTTGATCGGGCGATCTAAGATGGCGTGCGATCACGCAGCACTGCGCTGGCGCTGTCGGCGCGGGATGTTGGAGCTGGACATCTGGCTGAACCGCTTTCTAGATCGCCATGAACCCTTGAATGCGCTAGACTGCGCGGGATTGTTGCACCTGTTGGCCGCTGAGGATGATCAGCTCTACGATTGGTTATTGGGTCGCAGTGCAGCGCCAGAGGCTTGGGCCGATTTAGTGCTACGGATACGAGAGACACGATGATGAGCGACACAAAACCGACTGCGGTTATTACCTTTAACGATAGCGATCAGCGCATCGAACTGCCTATCTTGGAAGGCAGCCTGGGGCCGCGTTGTATCGATATACGACAACTGGGCAGCCAAGGCTATTTTAGCTTTGACCCGGGGTTTCTTTCGACCGCGAGTTGTTCGTCTGATATTACCTATATCGACGGCGATAAGGGCCTGCTGTATTACCGGGGTTATCCGATAGAGCACCTGGCAGAGTCGGCGGATTTTCTGGAGGTGGCCTATCTGTTGCGCCACGGTGAGTTGCCGGCAGAGGCGCAGCGGACGGAGTTTGATACGGTGATCCGGCATCACACCATGATCCACGATCAGATGAATTACTTCTTCCGCGCCTTTCGCCGCGATGCACATCCGATGGCGGTGATGGTCTCGGCGGTGGGGGCGTTGTCGGCGTTTTATCCCGATTCTGCGGATGTTGCCGACCCGGTGCAGCGCGGCATCTCTATGGATCGCTTGCTGGCTAAGATTCCGACCATCGCGGCGTGGAGTTATAAATATAACCGTGGCGAGCCGTTTGTCTATCCGCAAAATCGGCTTTCGTATGCGGCCAATTTTTTGTATATGTTGCATGCCACGCCGTGCGCACCGTACGAGCCTAACCCGGTGGCGGTGCGCGCCTTAGACCGCATTTTTATCCTCCACGCCGACCACGAGCAAAACGCCTCGACCTCGACGGTGCGCACGGCGGGGTCTAGCTATGCCAACCCGTTTGCCTGCGTGGCGGCCGGTATCGCCAGCCTGTGGGGGCCGTTACATGGCGGCGCGAACGAGGCCGTGCTGAAGATGCTGGAGGAGATCGGCGATGTCGCGCGCATCGCTGAGTTTATCGCGCGCGCCAAGGACAAGACGAGTGGTTTCCGGCTCATGGGCTTTGGCCATCGCATCTATAAAAACATGGATCCGCGTGCGGCGATCATGCGGCGCACCTGTCACGAGGTGTTGGATGAACTCGGCCTTTACGACGACCCGCTGTTTAAGATCGCCCTGAAACTGGAGGAGATCGCCTTGGACGATGAGTATTTCGTGAAGAAAAAACTCTATCCCAATGTCGATTTTTACTCGGGTATCGTCTTGCGTGCCTTGGGTATCCCGACGTCGATGTTTACTGCCATCTTTGCCTTGGCGCGCACGGCCGGTTGGACGGCGCAGTGGAACGAGATGGTGTTGGCGAAAGATCATAAGATTGCGCGGCCACGACAGCTCTACACCGGCCCTGTGCGGCGCGAGTTTGTGCCGGTGGAGCAGCGACGCGCACGGCGTAGCAAATAGATAGCCGCGATGAGTAACGCCTATTTCGCGGGCAACCTTGCGTATCTGGAGGCGTTGGCGTCTCCGTCGATGACTGCCCCGCCCCCTGTGGCAGATTTGCCGGCGTCGTGTCTGTCGCTGGTGGCGCAGGTGGCGGTGTTGCACCTGATCGAGGCGTGGCGCACGCACGGGTTCCATAATGCAGACCTAGACCCTTTGCGCCTGCACGAGCCGCGTCATTTGGTTGAACTCGATCCGGCGCATCATGGACTGACGGCGGCCGATCTGGATAGTCATTTTGAGACGGGTAATTTGGCTGGCGGGCAAGGGACGGACACCCTGCGCGGGATATTGGCGCGATTGCAAATGGCCTATGGCGGGCGCTTGTCTGCCGAGTTGGCGCATGTCTCTGACCCGAAACGGCGCACCTGGCTGCAACACCGTTTGGAGGGTGCGTGCCCGATGCCGTTGACGGCGACCGAGCAGCGCGACCTGTTGCTGCACCTGACGGCGGCCGAGACCTTGGAGCGTTTGATCCATACCCGTTTTGTCGGTCAAAAGCGTTTTTCTTTAGAGGGGGGCGAGTCGTTGTTGCCGTTGTTGCACGAGATCGTAGCAAGCGCAGCAAAGGCCGGTGTGGCCGAGATCGGCTTGGGGATGAGCCATCGCGGTCGCCTCAATGTGTTGCAAAACCTGCTCGGCCGCTCGGTGTTTGACCTTTTCCGTAGCGCGCATGATGACGCGCCGGAGGACGGTCGCGGCGGTGATGTGAAGTATCACCAAGGGTTTACGGCGCAGGTGACGGGCGCGGGTGGCACGGTGCGCGTGGCCTTGTCGTTTAATCCCTCGCATCTGGAGATCGTCTCGCCGGTGGTGGAGGGGTGGGTGCGGGCGCGGCAAGAGGCCTTGGATGACCGCGACCGCAACCGTGCGCTCGCCGTGGTGGTGCACGGTGATGCGGCCTTTGCCGGGCAGGGCGTGGTGATGGAGACCCTGGCGATGGCGGCGACGCGCGGCTTTACGACTGGCGGAACGCTCCATATTGTGCTCAATAATCAGATCGGTTTTACCACCTCAGACCCGCGTGATACGCGCTCTAGTCTTTATTGCACCGATGTGGTCAAGATGGTCGAGGCGCCTATCCTGCATGTCAACGGCGATGACCCGGAGGCGGTGCTGCGTGCCGGGCGTATCGCGTTGGAATATCGCATGGCCTTTCACGCCGACATCGCCATCAACCTGATCTGCTATCGCCGTTTGGGGCATAACGAACAAGACGAGCCTATGGTGACGCAGCCCTTGATGTATCGCGCGATTCGTGCCTTGCCATCGACGCGCGAGGGGTATGCGCAGCGTTTGCTGGAGCGCGGGGTGTTGCAGACGATGAGCGAGGCTGAGGCCTTGATCGAGGTCTATAAAGCCGGTCTCGATGCCGCGCCAGACGAAAAACCCGTGCGCGCGGTCAACCAATGGGATGCCTTTATGCGCCAATCGTGGCGCGCAGCGGCGGTGACGGCGGTAGCAGACGCCGCGTTAGCCGCTGTCGGCGCACACCTGACGGCGCCGCCGCCGGAGGGTTTTGTGTTGCATCCGCGCGTCTTGGCGATACAGGCGGCGCGTCGACAGATGATGGCGGGCGCGCAGCCGTTAGATTGGGGTATGGGCGAGTTGCTGGCCTATGGCAGCCTGCTGGCGGAGGGCTATAGCGTGCGGCTGTCGGGGCAAGACAGCGAGCGCGGCACCTTTGCGCATCGCCATGCGGTGCTGCACGATCAACAGCGCACCCAGAGGGATCGCGGTGAGTGGATCCCGTTGCAGGCGGCAGGCGGCGGTACGGCGCGTTTTGCGGTGGTCAATTCGTTGCTGTCGGAAGAGGCGGTGTTGGCCTTTGAATATGGCTATGCCAGCGTCGCCTCAGCGGATAGCCTGGTTCTTTGGGAGGCGCAGTTTGGCGATTTCGTCAATGGTGCGCAGGTCGTCATCGACCAGTTTATCGCCTCCGGCGAGACAAAATGGGGGCGTTTGAACGGCCTGGTGTTGCTTTTGCCGCACGGCTATGAGGGGCAGGGGCCGGAACACTCGTCGGCGCGTATCGAACGCTTTTTGCAATTGGCGGCGGAAGATAATATGCAGATCGTCCAGCCTAGCCTGCCGGCGCAGTTTTTTCATCTCCTGCGCCGACAGATGGTGCGCCCGTATCGTAAACCGCTCATCGTCTTGACGCCCAAAAGCCTGTTGCGTCACCCGGAGGCGGTGTCGCCCTTGAGCGCGTTGACCGAGGGCGCGTTCCGGCCGGTGATCTTTGATGTGGCCGACCTCGATGCGGAGGAGGTGCGACGCGTCGTGTGGTGTAGCGGGCGGGTTTATTTTGACCTGGTGGCGGCGCGTCAGGCGCGCGGCATCCGCGATATCGCCGTGCTCCGCATTGAACAATTTTACCCGTTCCCGGACGAAGAGTTTCGCGCGGCGGTGGCGCGTTATCCCGCCGGCATCGAGATGCTGTGGGCGCAGGATGAGCCTAAAAACCAAGGCGCGTGGCCGTATATGTTGCGCCAATTCCTGCGCTTCGAGTTGCCTTGGCGGTATGCCGGAAGGCCGCATTCGGCCTCGCCTGCGACGGGGTTTTCGGCTGAACACAAACGCCAATTAGAGGCGCTGATCGCAGACGCCTTAGATTAGCCGTGGTTGGTTTTTAGCAGCCGTTCGCCCAAGTCGCCGCGGGCGACTATCTGGGCGCGCCAGTGCTGGGCGTGGGCGTGGGTGTCTGGTGTCGCGTGGGGCATGGGGGGTGCCTAGGCTGAAGGCGTGGTGTTGGGCGCGCAGGGCGTGGGCGGCGGCGGTGGGAAGATCGACGCTGTAGTGATCGAGAAAGGCGTTTAGTTTGACGAGGTGGGTGTCCTCGGCTTGGGCGTAGGGTTGCCAGAGGAACGGCCGTCCGGCGAGTTGAGCACGCACGAAGGAGTCTTCGCCGCGCACGATGTTGCATGCACAGGACCAGAGCAGGCGGTCGTAATCGTCTTGGCTCAGCCACGGCAGGATATGCAGGTCGAGCGCGCCGCGTTGCACGGTGTCACCGGCCTGGAGTTGCTCTCGACCTAGACAACGGGCCATACGCGGTAGGGCGGGGGTGACGAAGGTGCAGACGCGTACGCCGGTGCCGTCCTGCCACTGCAGGATGAGGCTGTCTAAGGCCGCGGTGTCGTAGCTAAACAGGCTGATGAGGCGTTGGTCGTCGTCGGGTAGTCCGATACGGGCGAGAAAGGCGGGGCGATCAAATGCGGCCCATTCGGCGAGCAACGCGGGTTCGAGGACGACCCCGCCGGTGCCGGGGGTGATGCCGGGGAAGAAGAATTGTTCGGTGAGCGGCAGGCGTGGGTGCGGTGAGGCCATGCCATGACAGCCGACCGCCCAGGCCTCGGCGGTGAGGTATTCGAGGTTGATCCAGATCGGCGGCGGGGTCTGCGTGGCCATTGCCGCCAGATAGGTCTCGGGTAGGCGCGCACCGAACAGGGCGATGACGCGGTTGGCGGGTGTAACGGCCGGGAAGCGGTCGGGCCAGCGGCAGGTCTCGAAGCGTTGCGCGTCGTCAGGCTGACCTATGGCGGGGCGCGTGTCCATCCAGAGACGCACCGTTTGCCCTAAGCCGACCAGCCGCCGCGCGAGACGCAACGCGACCCCCGCGTCACCGAAGTTGTCGATGACGCGGCAGAAGAGGTCGATGTCGGGCGTAGGCAAGGGTTTATTTTGCGCCGTAGAAGTGTTGGATGAAGGGTTTGCGGAATTCTTGGTGGCAGCCTAGGCATCCGCTTTGTAACGACTGAAAGGCGCTGATGACAGCCGGGCCGTCTTGGTGTTGCGCTGCGTGCATGAGGTGGTGTGCGGCTTCATGGGTCTTGTGATCGTGCGCCTTGAATTTTCCTAGATTCGTGCCAATGAAGCTCAGGATGCGGGTCTTTTCTGAAAGTGGGGATTGGGGGTGTGCGGCGATCAGCGGTGCGGTCTTTTCGACGCCGGCCCAATCTTCATGGGCGATGGCGAGGGTGATGGTTTGCATGTGGCGGCCGAGGTCTTGCATGATGCCACGCAGAGCGAGGGGCTTGGCGGGCTCGGCGGCGATGACGGCTGCGGGTGTGGCAAAGGCCGTGATGAGGAGGCTGAGGCTTAAGGTGGCGATAGGTTTCATGTGATGATCTTTCAGGGAAAAGTTTTAGGGATGCGTCTTGATTTGCTCTTCGTGGGTGCGGCCGTCGCGGATGCTGTAGATGCGTTTGAAGGTGGGGATGATCTTTTCGTCGTGAGTCACAACGATGATAGCGGTTGAAAACTGCGCGGCCATTTCTTCTAGAAGATGGATGACGGTGAGCGCGCGTTCGCTGTCCAGGGGTGCGGTGGGTTCGTCGGCCAGGATGATGGGCGGCCGGTTGACGAGCGCACGCGCGATGGCGACGCGTTGTTGTTCCCCACCGGATAGTTGGGATGGCATGGCCTTGGCACGATGGGCAACATCCAGCGCTTCTAATAAGGCCATGGCCCGTTGGCGCGATTCACGGTTAGATCGCCCCGCGAGCATGGGCAGCAGGGCGACATTGTCGGTCACATCTAAAAACGGGATGAGATAGGGGGCTTGGAATACGAAGCCGATCTTGTCACGGCGTAGGGCGCAAAGGTCGGGTATTTTCCAAGCGTCTTCGTAGATAATCTGTTCGCCCAGCGTCATGCGCCCGGCGCTTGGATCGATAATGGCGCCGAGGCATTTCAGCAAGGTGCTCTTGCCAGAACCGGATGGGCCAATCAGGCCGATGACCTCTCCTGGTGCAACTTGCATGTCGACGCCCTTGAGGGCATCGACAGCCGTATCGCCGGTGCCGTAGCGTTTCTTTAGGCCTTCGATGCGGATGCCTTGGTTGTATCTATCCACTGATTGCCTCCGCAGGGTCAACCTTGAGCGCGGCGCGGATGGCCAAGATGCTGGCTAAGACACAGATCACGATCACGGCGACGAAACCGCGTGCCGCGTCGCCAAACTCAAGTAAGACATACTTAGGGAAGATGGGTGCCCAAAGGGTGGCGGACACCTTGCCGACGACGAAACCGATCAGTCCCAGCCCGATGGCTTGTTGCAGGATCATCCCGGAAATGGTGCGATTCTTTGTGCCGATCAGCTTCAAGACGGCGATCTCGCGGATCTTTCCCATCGTGAGGGTGTAAATGATGAAGGCGACGATCGCCGCGCTCACGATAGCCAGAATGACGAGAAACATCCCGATCTGGCGGGAGGATGTGGCGATGAGTTTGGCAATTAGGATGTCCTCCATCTGTATTCGGGTGTATACCGTGAGGCGTTTCCAGCGGCGGATAGATTCGGCGACGCGTTCAGGGTCGTGGCCCGGTTTGATCCGCACCAATACGGCGTTGACGAAGGGGTTGACGCTTTGTGAGGCGATCACTGCGTCGAGTACACCGGGACGATTGAGGGTCGGATTTTCGGCGGTGCGGGCGCGTTGCCTGAGGATGGCGTCGTTGTCTTTTAGAAATTGCGCCTCTTGAGCGTCTTGTAATGGGATGAAGATCATGGGGTCGCCGCCAGAAGAGACCATGCGTCGGGTTAATCCGACGACACGGTATTCGTTGCGGCGGATGACGATGCGATCACCCAGGTCGAAGCCGCTGGCGAGATCTGCCACGGCCTCGTAGTGGTTGCGCGTGATGTGCCGACCGGCGATGAGATGCTTGGGTTGTCCTGGTTCGCCGCTGCGGCCGGGGGGGGTTCCGACGACCATGGCGCGAACATCCTTGGCCGTTCTTTGATCCTTCGCCGGTCGCACCTGCATGGTCAGATAGGTGATGTTGGCGGCTTGTTCGACTCCGTTCAGGGTTAAAATGCCACGATAGCTGTCGTCATACAGGCTGGAGGGTTCGGCGTAGGGCCCCAGCGTGTCCTGTTGCACGACCCACAGGTCGGCACCGCTATTGTCGAGGAGCGCCTTGGCATCATCGACCATGCCGCGATACACGCCGGCCATGGTTAAGGTGACGCCGATCAGTAGGCCCAGGCCGATCCCGGTAAAGACGAACTTCCCCCATGAATGCAGGATGTCGCGCCCGGCTAGACTGATCACGGCGTTATCCCGGGCAATCTATTCACGACGCTGAAACGGCTATGCGTCTCTAAGGGGCGCTGGCTATGAACCACAATGCGTTCGCCGCTTTTTAGCCCTTCCAGTATTTGTACGCGGCCATCAAGGTCCGTGGCGCCTAGCTTGACGGGTGCGAAGCGTAGGCGGTCTTCCGTGACGACCCAAACGCCGAGTTGACCGTGGCGTTGTTGCACGCTGGCGTTGCTAATGACGGGCCGCGCGGCTGTGGGGGGTAGCGCTACGGTCACTTCGGCTAACTCGCCAATGG
>QYQG01000018.1 GCA_007280375.1 Betaproteobacteria bacterium | reverse complement strand
GTAAGATGCTCCAAACGAGTCATCAGATCCGACATCTCCAAGATGGCCTGTTTTTGCTCCAGCTTTAACGGCAAATGCGCGGCGATGGTATCGGCCAAGCGTCCAGGTTCTTCAATACTGGACAACGAAGCCAATATTTCCGGTGGGATCTTTTTGTTCAGTTTGATAAAACCGTCAAACTGCGTCAACAAGGTGCGCCGCATCGCCTCAAGTTCAGCGTCTAACAACGCATCTGCTTCCTCGACAAGGGTGGCGTGCGCGACATAGTAACCATCGGTCTCACTAAACTCGGTGATATTGACGCGCTGATTGCCTTCGACCAAGACCTTCACCGTACCATCAGGGAGCTTGAGCATTTGTAAGATGCTAGCCAGCGCCCCTACTTTGAAAAGATCCTCCAAGGCGGGGTCATCGTTAGTGGACGACTTTTGCGCCACCAGCAGGATATGTTTACCCGCCTCCATCGCCTTTTCTAGGGCCTTAATAGAGCGCGGTCGCCCGACAAACAGCGGGATCACCATGTGAGGAAAAACAACCACATCACGCAACGGCAACAACGGCAGAGATATCGTGTCAGCAATCAAGGTCGGTTGAGTCATAAAAACACCTATAAATTTAAAGGGATAACGAGCTAGCACGCATTAGATAGAGCTAGTCGCCTAATTTTCAACCACAGGCAATGACGCTTTAGCTAGCCGCTGCCTGCTCCTGCTCCGAATAGATCAACAGGGGCTGACCCTCCCCGTTGATGACCTTCTCATCGATGACCACCTTGGTCACATGATTCATGCTCGGCAGTTCAAACATCAGGTCCAGCAAGGCGTGTTCGAGGATGGAACGCAGACCCCGCGCGCCGGTCTTGCGTTTTAAGGCCTGCTTGGCGATACCCGTCAAGGCGTCATCACGGAACTCCAGATCGGCACCTTCCATCTTGAACAACTTCTGGAACTGCTTGCTGATCGCGTTTTTAGGCTCGGTCAGGATCTGCACCAAGGCGGCCTCATCGAGTTCTTCTAAGGTCGCGATCACCGGCAAACGACCGACAAATTCGGGGATAAGACCGTATTTAACCAGATCTTCCGGCTCCACCTTGCGGAACACCTCGGTCAGATCCTTCTTGTCATCCTTGGCCTTGACCACGGCGCCAAAGCCGATGCTAGAGCGCTCGGTACGGTTACGGATGACCTTTTCTAGGCCATTAAACGCGCCGCCGACGATGAACAGGATATTGGTCGTGTCGATCTGCACATATTCTTGATTGGGATGCTTGCGCCCCCCTTGCGGCGGGATAGACGCGACCGTGCCCTCGATGAGCTTCAACAAGGCCTGTTGCACGCCCTCACCGGAGACATCGCGGGTAATGGAGACATTTTCGCCCTTGCGCGAGATCTTATCGATCTCGTCGATATAGATGATGCCCTGTTGCGCCTTTTCGACATCGTAATCGCACTTTTGCAGCAGTTTTTGGATGATGTTCTCGACATCCTCGCCGACATAACCGGCCTCCGTTAGCGTCGTCGCGTCGGACATCACGAACGGCACATTGAGCATGCGCGCCAACGATTGCGCCAACAAGGTCTTGCCCGAACCGGTAGGCCCCACCAACAGGATATTGCTCTTGGTCAGCTCGACCTCGTCTGGGTCTTTGTGCGTAGACGGCACTTGGCGGATCCGCTTGTAGTGGTTGTACACCGACACCGACAGGGCGCGCTTGGCATGGGTCTGACCGATAACATATTGGTCTAGCGAGGCCAATATCTCACGCGGCGTGGGAAGGCGCTCGCTGGCATCCGATTTTTCGGCTCCGCCTTTATCTTCTTCACGAATGATGTCCAAACAGAGATCGACGCACTCGTTACAGATAAACACGGAAGGCCCCGCAATCAGTTTCTTAACCTCCTGCTGGCTCTTACCGCAAAAGGTGCAATACAGCAGCTTGCCTTCGTCTTTGGTGCTCGTAGCCATCGTTTTCGTTCCGCCTATCGTAAGTCTATTGCCAGTCTATCGTAGTTCGTATAACCGTCGAGCCGAATACCCGATCGATTTAGTCAAGTTTACGCCGCATCGCCGCGTTTGGCTAGTACCTTGTCGACCAAGCCATACGCCACGGCCGCCTCGGCGCTCATAAAATTGTCTCTATCGGTGTCGCGCTCGATGGTCTCCACCGTCTGGCCGGTATGTTCCGCCAACATCCCATTCAAACGGCTACGCAGATACAAGATCTCCTTAGCGTGGATCTCGATATCCGAGGCCTGACCGGAGAAACCGCCCAGAGGCTGATGGATCATGACACGCGAGTTAGGCAGACAAAAACGCTTACCCTTGGCCCCCGCCGTCAGCAAGAACGCGCCCATACTGGCCGCCTGACCGATACAGAGGGTCGAAACCTGCGGTTTAATAAACTGCATGGTGTCGTAGATACCCATGCCCGCCGTCACCGAACCGCCCGGCGAGTTGATGTAAAAGAAAATATCTTTCTCAGGGTTTTCCGACTCCAGAAACAACATCTGCGCGACGATAAGGTTGGCGCTCATGTCGTTGACCGGGCCAACGAGGAAGATCACGCGCTCTTTTAAGAGGCGCGAATAGATATCAAAGGAGCGCTCACCGCGACCACTTTGCTCGATCACCATCGGGATGTACCCGAGGTTGGACGGCTCTTGATCCCAGATCATGATTAATTTGCCCCCATCAGTTGCTCGGCCGTTTGCGCCTCGTCGGTGACCTGCGCCCGGCCCAAGATCCAGTCGACCAGCGTGTCTTCCAAGGCCAAGGCCTCGACCTCGGCCAGACGGCTAGCGTCGGCGTAATACCAAGCGACCACCTCGGCCGGGTCTTCGTAGCTCTTGGCAAAATCATCCACCTTGGCGCGCACCCGGTCGGCATCCGCCGTGATGTCGTTCTGTTTGGCGATCTCCACCAACAGCAGACCCAGGCTAACGCGACGCCGGGCTTGGGCCGCAAAGTGCTCAGGCGTCAGGCTAATATCCTGCTCGCGCATCCCGCGTTGTTTCATGTCCTCACGCGCCTTTTTCAGCATCTCTTGGCATTCTTCATCGACCAAGGCGGTCGGCACCTCAAACGGCGTCACTGCCAAGAGACCGGTCATCACCTGCTCTTTGACACGCGCATGGATACGCCGCTCAATCTCGCGGCCCAGATTTGCCCCGATCTCGGCGCGTAATTTTTCGATCCCGTCAGAGACCCCCAAGGTCTCGGCGAAGGCCGCGTCCAGCTCGGGCAGATGCGGCGCATGCACCGATTTTACGGTGGCGGTGAAGGTAGCGGTCTTGCCGGCTAGTTCTTGGGCAAAATAATCGGCCGGGAAGGCGACATCAAAGGTCTTGCTCTCGCCAGCGGAGACGCCTAACAAGGCGTTTTCAAAGTCGGCCAAGGTACGCCCTTCGCCCAACACCACCGGGAAATCCTTCGCCTCGCCGCCGGTAAACGGCTCGCCGTCGATCGTGCCGTGGTAATCGACATGCACCCGGTCGCCGCCCTGTGCCGCGCGCTCGGCGGTTTGATACGACAGACGCTGCTTACGTAACACCTCGATGGTGCGATCGACATCGGCGTCCGAAAGGGTCACCTGCGGGCGCGTCACCTTGATCTGGCTCACATCGCCTGAGACGATGGTCGGAAAGGTCTCAAAGGTCGCGGTAAAGGTGTGGCCATCGCCGCCCTCTGCCGGCGCAAAGTCGGGGTAACCCGCCACGCGCACCTCGGCGGCCTGAACCGCGTCAAAGAAACCCTCTTGCAACGCAGTACCAAAGACTTCGCTACGCAGCTCGGGGCCATGCCGCTGAGCCACCGCCGACATCGGCGCTTTACCCGGACGGAAACCGTCCATACGCACCGATTTAGCCACCTTCACGAGGCGCTTATTAACCTCCGCCTCAATCGCGGCGGGGTCTAAGGTCAGGGTCACGCGGCGCATCAGGCCGTCCAAGGTTTCGATCGCTACAGACATTAAAAATCCTATATTTAAGGTGTTAAAAACATAAATCTGGTGCGATCGGGGAGAGTCGAACTCCCACGCCAAAGGCGCTGGAACCTAAATCCAGTGCGTCTACCAATTCCGCCACGATCGCAGGTTTCGTGTCCGCCCCCTAGCAACGACGCGCAGGCGACAAACAACAAGGTGCGCATTGTCCCACAAACAAGGCCGGCCGTGGCGTATCATCCACGGTTCAGATTACTCAACCCACGAAAAACCATGGCCCAATTCGTAATGTCCATGCTGCGCGTCAGCAAGACCGTCCCCCCTAAGCGTCAGATTATCAAAGACATCTCGCTCTCCTTCTTCCCCGGCGCCAAGATTGGCCTCTTAGGCCTCAACGGTTCAGGCAAGTCCACCGTGCTCAAGATCATGGCCGGCGTGGACAGCGAGTTTGACGGCGAGGTACAACGCCTAGCCGGCATCCGCATCGGCTATCTCGCACAAGAACCGCAGCTCGACCCCAACAACAGCGTCCGTGCCGAGGTCGAATCGGGCATGGGCGAGGTCATGGCTGCGCACGGCAAGTTAGACGCTATCTACGCCGCCTACGCCGAGCCGGACGCCGATTTTGACGCCCTCGCCGAAGAACAAGCGCGTCTCGAGGCCATCATCGCCAGCGCCGGCTCAGACACCGAGACACAGATGGAGATCGCCGCCGATGCCCTGCGTCTGCCACCCTGGGATGCCGCCATCAATACCCTCTCCGGCGGTGAAAAACGCCGTGTTGCCTTGTGCAAGCTGTTGTTATCCAAGCCTGACATGCTGCTCTTAGACGAGCCGACCAACCACCTCGACGCCGAATCGGTCGAATGGCTGGAGCAATTTCTCACCCGCTTCCCCGGCACCGTCGTCGCCGTCACCCACGACCGCTACTTCCTAGACAACGCCGCCGAGTGGATCTTAGAACTCGACCGGGGCCACGGCATCCCGTGGAAGGGCAACTATTCAAGCTGGCTAGAGCAAAAAGAGGCACGCCTCGAAACCGAATCCAAGCAGATCGACGCCCACATGAAGGCGATGAAACAAGAGCTGGAATGGGTGCGTAGCAACCCCAAGGCACGGCAAGCCAAGTCCAAGGCGCGCCTCGCCCGTTTTGATGAACTCTCCAGCCAGGACCATCAAAAGCGCAACGAGACGCACGAGATCTTCATCCCCGTCGCCGAACGATTGGGCGACAAGGTGATCGAGTTCAACGGCGTATCCAAGGCCTTCGGCGACCGTCTGCTCATCGACAGCCTCAGTTTTCAGATCCCCGCCGGTGCCATCGTCGGCATCATCGGCCCCAACGGCGCGGGTAAATCCACCCTATTCAAGATGATTACCGGCCAACAGCAACCCGATTCCGGCAGCATCGACATCGGCTCCACCGTGCAGATGGCCTATGTCGACCAATCGCGCGACTGCCTCGACGGCACCAAGACCGTGTTCGACGAACTCGCCGACGGCAACGACATCCTCACCATCGGCAAACACGAGTTCCCCAGCCGCGCCTACATTGGTCGCTTCAACTTCAAGGGCGGCGACCAAGGCAAACTGGTTGGCAACCTATCGGGCGGTGAACGCGGCCGTCTGCATCTGGCCAAGACATTGATGCGTGGCGGCAATGTGTTATTACTCGACGAACCCTCCAACGACCTCGATGTCGAGACCCTACGCGCCCTCGAAGACGCGCTGCTCGAATTCGCCGGCTGCGCCATGGTCATCTCCCACGACCGCTGGTTCCTCGACCGCATCTGCACCCACATCTTGGCCTGCGAGGGCGATTCGCACTGGTCGTTCTACACCGGCAACTACCAAGAATACGAGGCCGACAAACGCCAACGCCTCGGCGAGGAAGCGGCCAAGCCCAAGCGTAGCCGCTACAAACCGATCAGCCGCTAATGTCCGCACCGATCCCGCTAGAACTCCTTGCCCCGGCCAAGACCGCGGCCTTTGGCATCGAGGCCGTCAACCACGGCGCCGACGCGGTCTACATCGGCGGGCCAGGTTTTGGCGCGCGCGCGGCGGCGGACAACAGCGTCGCCGACATCGCCCAGCTCGCCGCCCACGCGCACCGTTTTGGCGCGCAGGTCTTTGTCGCCCTCAACACCATCCTCAACGACCACGAGGTCGAACCCGCGCGCCAACTCGCGTGGGCGCTCTATGAGGCCGGGGCCGACGCCCTCATCGTGCAAGACATGGGCATGTTAGAGATGGATCTTCCGCCCATCGCCCTACACGCCAGCACCCAGACCGACAATCGCACACCCGAAAAGGTGCGCTTTTTAGAGCAAGTCGGCTTCTCGCAGGTCGTCCTCGCGCGCGAACTATCGCTAAAGGACATCCGCAAGATTGCAACGCAAACCACCGTTCCATTAGAGTTTTTTGTCCACGGCGCGCTCTGCGTCGCGTTCAGCGGCCAGTGCTACATCAGCCACGCCCACACCGGGCGCAGCGCCAACCGTGGCGAATGTTCGCAAGCCTGTCGCCTGCCCTACACCCTCACCGATGGCGAGGGCCACGTTATCACCCAAGGCCAACACCTCTTATCCGTCAAGGATAACGATCAAAGCGCCAACCTCGCCGCGCTCGCCGAGGCCGGCATCCGCTCGTTCAAGATCGAAGGCCGCTACAAAGACCTGGGCTATGTCAAAAACATCACCGCCCATTACCGTCAGTTGCTCGACCAGATCATCGATGCCGACCCGCGCTATCGCCGCGCCTCCAGCGGCCGCTGCACCTATACCTTTACCCCGCAAACCGACAAAACCTTCAACCGTGGCGCGACCGATTATTTTGTCAACGAACGGCAACACGGCATCGAGGCCTTCGACTCGCCCGCCTTTGTCGGTGAACCCATCGGTCGCGTTAGCAAGGTGGACCCCGCTCGCCGCGCCTTCAGCGTCGAGGTCAACGCCCCCATCCACAACGGCGACGGCCTCGCGTGGTACACCCCCAAGGGCGAGGTCTCCGGCCTGCGCGTCAACACCGCCGAAGGCGACACCCTGTTCGCCGCCGACCCCCTGCCGCCCGAGCTCGTCGCCGGCACCACCCTATTTCGCAACCACGACCAAGCCTTCGTGCGCGCCCTCGAAAAACCCTCCGCTGAACGGCGTATCCCCATTGATCTGCGCCTAGACGAAGACGGCGCGCGCTTGCGCCTCACCGCCGCTGATGCGGATGGGCACCACGCCGAAGTCTGTATCGATCACGCCCAGCAGCTCGCCGATCACCCCGAACGCGCCTTAGCCACCCTGCGCGAGGCCATCGGCAAGCTCGGCAACACGATCTTCAGCGCAGCCCATATCGAGATCGCGCTCGAACACGCGTGGTTTTTGCCCAACGCCCAGATCAACGCCGCGCGGCGCAATATCCTTTTAGCATTAGAAGCCGCACGCCTGGCCGCCTACCCACGCCCCACGCGCCAAGCCGCCACTGAACCCCCGCCGCGTTACCCGGACAGCACGCTCAGTTATCTTGGCAATGTTTTCAACAGCCACGCGCGCGCGTTTTATGCCCGCCACGGGGTCGAAGCCATCGAACCCGCCTACGAGGAAAACGCCGAGCGCGGCGAGGTGTCCTTGATGATCACCAAACACTGCCTGCGCTACAGCTTCAACCTCTGCCCCAAAGAGGTCAAAGGCCTCCGCCCCGACCCCATGGTCTTAGTCAACGGCAAAGAACGGCTGACGCTAAAGTTCGACTGCAAACGCTGCGAGATGCATGTCGTCGGCGGGATGAAAAAGATGGTCTGGCAAGGCGGATTGTCCCTTTAGTGGACAGCCCCGTAGCCACCTGTGTCGCCTAGACCGCCACCACCTGCACCGTTTGCCCTTGGCAAACGACGACCTGTCCGGCGCGAATCTTCGCTGTCTTGCGCAGTTCGATCTGACCATCCACGGTCACCTCGCCCTGCCCAACTAGGGTCTTGCCACGCCCGCCGCTATCGGCGATGCCGGTCAGTTTTAATAAATCGCACAGGGCGATATACTCGCCACGCAGTTCAAAATCCATAGATACTCCCTTTATAACCAGCGCCGTACACGCGCCTTGTAATCCAAATAGTGACCGTCAAAACGGGCCGTTAGATGCGCTTCTTCGTGACGAATCACGCCATAGCGGATGATCACCCAGACCAGCGGCGCAAACAGCAACGGCCACGCCGTGTGTAAGATCAGCATCACGCCGAGATAGATGACCCAATCGCCGACATAGATAGGGTTGCGGCTAAAGGCAAACGGCCCGTCGATGCACAGGTGATGCGCCGCACGATACGGATTGACCGTGGTGTGATGCCGCCACAGCGTGAGCAAGGTCCAGGCAAACAGAGACAGGCCTACGCCGACCAAGGCCCAACCCAGCGTCTCCGCGTCGCTCAAGGGCAACGGCCACGGATAGCCGTTCTGCCCCAACCACCACGCGCCGTATAAGGCCACGGCATACGGCACCGGCGGCAAGACGAGGGTATGCGGCCGATTGAATTCGGAGAGTTTCATGGCCGGCATCCGTCGATGGCGCGTAAAAACTCGTTGCGTCGTTGTGCGTCCTCGCGCATCACGCCGCTATACGCCTGCGTCACCACCCGCTCGTCGCCGCGCCTATCCTCGCCCAAGAGCAGACACAACTGCTCCGCCTCGATGATGCACGCCGCGCCGATCGCCTTGCCGTGCGTAACCATCGCCTCGGCAATATCGCGCGTCATCCATTCCTGATAGGTAAAGCGATGCCCAATCGCATCGACCATGCGCCCGATGCGCCCAAAACCGTGTAGCCGTCCGCCAGGGATATAGGCGACATGCGCCACGCCGCGAAACGGCACCAGATGATGCGGACACACGCCATGCACGGCGATGCCACGGATCACCACCATATCATCGCGGACATCGGCAAAGCCCTCGCCCAAGGCCGCCGCCGGGTCAATCGCGTAGCCACCGAGCAAGCGTTTTTCCCACAACTCGCGCACCCGTACCGCCGTGCGCCCCATGTGCGCCGCATCGGGTTCCACCCCGCAGGCACGCAACATATCCAGCACCGCCTGCTCAAAGGCCGGCGCATTAAAGACCCCCGTACGCGGGATACCCACCTCGCCACCCAGCGCAGGCGCACCGTGATCATGATCGCAACAGTCCGTCATCGTTTGTTCCACCTCACACCAAAAACAGGCACAAGGATAGTCCTCAGCCCCGCACAGAACAACCCGCCGCGCAACGCAGGTTTAATCCGCCAAAAACATCTCCAGCAGATCATTCAAAAACCGCTGCCCTAACGGGGTGGGGGCTAAACGCTCCGCCGTCGTCGATAACAGACCCCGCTCACGCGCCTTTTGCAACAAACCCGCCGGCAAGGGCAACCCCGTGCGCTCCAGATACAACCGCGCATCCGCCCCATCGAGCAGACGCAAGGCATTCATCATAAACTCAAACGGCAAGTCTTTCCGCGCCACCGCCGTCTCTGTAAAGGCCGCCGCCGTCCCCGCCGTGGACATATACGCCGCCGGATGCCGTGTCCGCGCCTGACGCACCATCCCCGTCGGCAGACTAAGTTTGGAATGCGCCCCCGCGCCGATGCCCAGATAATCGCCAAACTGCCAATAATTCAGATTATGTTGCGACTGACGATAGGGCCGCGCAAAGGCCGAGGTCTCGTAATGCACGAACCCCGCCGCCGCCAGCGTCGCCTCGGCCTGTTCCTGCATCGCCGCCGCCGTATCATCGTCGGGCAGATTCGCGGGCGGCGTGTGCCCAAAGGCCGTATTCGGCTCCAAGGTCAAGTGATAGGCCGACAGATGATCCGGCGCAAAGGCCAACGCCGTATCCAGATCGCGCCGCCACGCCGCCTCATCCTGTTCAGGCAAGGCATAGATCAGGTCGAGATTGAGGTTATCGAAGATCTCCCGCGCCGCCGCCGCCGCCCGCCGTGCCTGTTCACCATCGTGGACGCGACCGATGCGTTTTAACGCAGTATCATCAAAACTTTGGATGCCGAGCGAGACGCGATTCACCCCGGCGGCTCGAAAACCCTCAAACTTCGCCACCTCAAAACTGCCCGGATTAGCCTCCAGCGTAATCTCCGCCGCCGGATTCACCCGCAACAAGGTGCGCACCTGCGTCAACAGCCGATCTATCCCCGCCGCCGAAAACAGGCTAGGCGTACCGCCGCCGATAAAGACGCTCACAATCTCGCGCCCCCACACCTGCGGCAAGGCCGCGATCAGGTCGCGCTCCAACGCATCGAGATACTCGGCCTCAGGAACGCTCGCCGTCACATGCGAGTTAAAGTCGCAATACGGACATTTCTGCACGCACCACGGCAGATGGATATACAACGCCAACGGCGGCGGCGCGCGCAACTGCCCCGGAAAACGAATCGGCTGATCAATCAAGCGATTTCAACCGCTCCAGCAAGGCCCGCAGTGCGATGCCCCGATGGCTAATCCCGTTTTTTTCCGTCGCATCCAGCTCCGCGCCCGTACGGCCAAACTGCGGCAACAAGAAATAAGGGTCGTAGCCAAAACCGCCCTCGCCGCGCGGGGTGTCGATGATCTCGCCGTGCCATTCGCCTTCGCAAATAATCGGTTGCGGGTCGTCGGCGTAGCGCACGACGACCCTGACGCAATAATAATGCGCGCCCCGGTCGGGCCCGCCAGCCAAGGCGGCGGAGAGCTTTTCGTTATTGCGTTGGTCGGCTTTCGGCTCGCCGGCCTAACGGGCCGAATAGAACGCG
>QYQG01000020.1 GCA_007280375.1 Betaproteobacteria bacterium | reverse complement strand
CTGTTCGCGGGCAAGCCCGCTCCTACGGGGCGAATAACGGCCGTTGAATAGCGGCTGTTTCTGGGGTTATCGGGGGCGGGAGCGACGAAAGCGAATAGATCGGCGTCTTCCCAGCGTTTTCCTTAAGCGATTGCGTATCCGTAGGCTTGCTTAAAGGCCTCGGCGGCGGTCGTGAAATCGAACTTATGATTCTGCCCGCCGCGATGGGCGATCTTTAACGCGCCTAAGACCGCGCCCAGACGCACCGCCGTGGGCATGTCCATGCCGTTTAGCATGGCGTGCATCAGGCCGGCGCGGAATGCGTCGCCACAGCCCGTGGGGTCTAAGACCGCGCTGGCGGTGACCGGCGCGCTCTCGTGCAACTGACCGTCGACATAGAGCAACGCGCCCTTGGCGCCGAGGGTGACGACCAAGGCCTTGACCTCGTCGGCCAAGGATTTCAGCGATCGGCCGGTGCGCTCGGCCAAGAGATGGCCTTCGTAGTCGTTGACCACGACATAGCTGGCTTGGCGCACAAACTGTAGCAATTCCTCGCCGTTGAACATGGGCAGGCCTTGGCCCGGGTCGAAGATAAAGGGTACATCGGCGGCGACGCATTGGGCGGCATGGTCCAGCATCGCCTGACGGCCATCGGGTGCGACGATGGCGAGGGCGATCTCTCCCGCGTCCGCCACCGTATTGAGGTGGGCGTGGTTCATCGCGCCGGGGTGAAAGGCGGTGATCTGGTTATCGTCAAGGTCGGTGGTGATGAAGGCCTGCGCGGTAAAGGTGTCCGGAATGCTGCGGATGGTGGTGCGGCTGATGCCCAAGCGGTCGAGCCGGTCGAGGTACGCCCCGCCATCGTCGCCCACCGTGGCCATGATGACCGGCTCGCCGCCTAGGCGTTTGAGGTTGTAGGCGATATTGCCGGCGCAGCCGCCGTACTCGCGGCGCATGTCCGGCACCAAGAAGGCGACATTGAGGATGTGGATCTGCTCCGGCAGGATGTGTTTTTTGAATTGATCGGGGAACACCATAATGGTGTCGTAGGCGAGGGAACCGCAGATGAGGGTGCGCATAGGTAGGCCTTGAGCGTTAAGGTAAGAATCCCGCCATTGTTACGCTTAACCGGGTTGCTGTCATGCCTCAATTTTTGGTGGCTAGCCTTAACGCCCGCTTCCGGCTAGAATTGCGCCCCTTTATGCGATCGTGAATAAGTGTCGGTAGATATTATGGATGACAGGCAAGGACGGCTGGCAGGCACTCTGTACAGCCCTGATTTCGAACAAGATAGCTGCGGCTTTGGTCTCATCGCGCAGCTCGACAATGACCCCAGCCATGTCTTGGTGCAACGGGCGATCACCGCGTTGTCGTGCATGACGCACCGTGGCGCGGTGGCGGCTGACGGTAAATCGGGCGATGGTTGCGGCCTTTTATTTAAAAAACCGGACGCCTTTTTGCGTGCCGTCGCCGCCGAGGCTGGCCTTCAGCTTGCCGCGCATTACGCCGCCGGGCTCGTCTTTTTGAATACGGATACGGCCTTGGCGCAGACGGCGCGCGGCTTGTTGACCACCGAATTGGGCCGCGAAGGCCTGACCGTCGCCGGTTTCCGTAGCGTGCCGACCGATAACGCGGCCTTGGGCGCGTCGGCCTTGCAGTCCTTACCGGTGTTTGAGCAATTGTTCGTCAACTGCCCTGCCGCCATGGACGCGGATAGCTTTGAGCGCAAGTTGTATATCGCCCGTCGCCGCGTCGAAAAGGCCGTCGCCGATACCGATGCGACCTTCTACATGCCCACCTTGTCGGGGCGCGTGATCTCCTACAAGGGTCTGGTCATGCCGGCGTGGTTGACCACCTTTTTCCCCGATCTCAACGATGCACGCTTTGCCTCGGCCTTGATCGTCTTTCATCAGCGTTTTTCGACCAACACCTGGCCGCAGTGGCGCTTGGCGCAGCCGTTCCGCTATCTGGCGCACAACGGCGAGATCAACACCGTGCAAGGCAACCGCAACTGGTCGCGCGCACGGGAGCAAAAGTTTGCCTCACCCGCGATCCCCGATATGGACGCCGTGCGGCCCATCGTCGGCACCACGGGTTCCGACTCGATGAGCTTTGACAACATGCTCGAAGGCCTGTTGATGGGTGGCTCGGGGCTGTTCCGTTCGTTGCGCCTGATGGTGCCGCCGGCGTGGCAAAATGTCACCAGCATGGACGCCGATCTGCGCGCCTTTTACGAATACAACTCCATGCACATGGAGCCGTGGGATGGCCCGGCCGGTATCGTGATGACCGATGGTCGCTACGGCGTCTGTCTGCTCGACCGCAACGGCCTGCGCCCGGCGCGTTATGTCATCACCCGGGACCGTATCGTCACCATCGCCTCTGAAGTGGGCGTGTGGGATTATGGCGCTGAGAATGTCATCGCCAAGGGCCGCGTCAAGCCGGGGCAGATGGTGGCGGCCGACTTGGAGACCGGGCGTTTTCTGTTGCCGGAGGACATCGACGCGGAACTCAAGGCCGCGCATCCGTATCGTGACTGGCTAAAGCAACACAGCCAGCGCATCGAGTTTGGCCTGACGCAAGACGCCGATTACCCCGCCATGGACGCGGACAGTGTGGCGACGCACCAAAAGCTGTTTAATGTCAGCCGCGAGGAACTCGATCAGATCGTGCGCGTCTTGGCCGACGAGGGGCAAGAGGCGATCGGCTCGATGGGCGACGATACGCCGATGGCGGTGTTGTCGCAAAAGGTGCGTTCGCCGTTTGACTACCTGCGTCAACAGTTTGCGCAGGTGACTAACCCGCCGATCGACCCGATTCGGGAAGCTATCGTCATGTCGCTCAACACCGTGTTCGGGCGCGAGAAAAACCTTTTTGAAGAGAGCGCCGACCATGCCCAACGCCTAGAGGTCAACTCGCCGGTGTTGTCGCACGATGCCTTCCGCGCGCTCACGACGCACACCGATGCGGCCTATGCGGCTATCACCCTGGATCTCAACTACGACCCTTTGCGACGCACGCTACAGGCCGCGCTAGAGGAACTCGCCGCGGCGGCGGTGGCGGCGGTGCGCGCGGGCAAGGTCATCTTGGTCTTGTCCGATCGCGCCATCGACGCGGCGCGGCTGCCCATCCCGGCCCTGTTTGCCACCGGCGCGGTGCATCACGCCTTGATCGCGGCTGGGTTGCGCTGCGATGCCAACCTCATCATCAAGACCGGCGCGGCGCGTGACCCGCATCAGATCGCCGCCTTGATCGGCTATGGCGCGACGGCGGTGTATCCGTATCTCGCCTATCAATCCATCTGGCAGATGGTGCGGGGCGGCGAGATCAAGATCAAGGCAGAAAAGGCCTTGATGAACTATCGCAAAGGCATCGACAAAGGCCTCTTGAAGGTGATGTCCAAGATGGGCATCTCGGCGATCGCCAGTTATCGCGGCGGGCAGTTGTTCGAGGTCGTTGGCATCCACGAAACCGTGGTTGATCTGTGCCTGAATGGCAGCGTCTCGCGGATCTCCGGTGCCGCGTTCCGCGACTTTGAGGCCGACCTTAAAAAGCTCAATCGCCTCGCCTTTAATCCGAACAAGGCCTTGCCGGTGGGCGGCCTGTTGAAGTTTATGCACGGCGAGGAGTTCCACGCCTACAACCCCGATGTGGTGCAAGAGTTGCAAACGGCGGTGCAGACCGGCTCGTATGAGGCCTACAAGGTCTATGCCGAGCGCGTCAACACGCGTCCGGTGGCCATGTTGCGCGACCTGATGCAGTTAAAGTTGGCCGCTACGCCCCTCGCGCTGGACGCGGTGGAACCCATCGAGGCCATCTTAAAACGCTTTGACTCGGCCGGGATGTCGCTCGGCGCGTTGTCGCCCGAGGCACATGAGGCCTTGGCGGAAGGCATGAACCGCATCGGCGGCCGTTCAAACTCGGGCGAGGGCGGCGAAGACCCAGCCCGCTACGGCACGATCCGGATGTCTAAGATCAAACAGGTTGCCTCGGGGCGGTTTGGCGTGACGGCGCATTATCTGGTCAACGCCGAGGTCTTGCAGATCAAGGTCGCGCAGGGTGCCAAGCCGGGCGAAGGCGGTCAGTTGCCGGGCAACAAGGTACAGGCGCACATCGCCAAGTTGCGTTGCACCAAGCCGGGCATCACCCTGATCTCGCCGCCGCCGCATCACGATATCTATTCCATCGAAGACCTCGCGCAACTGATCTTTGACTTGAAACAGGTCAATCCGCAGGCCTTGGTGTCGGTCAAGTTGGTCGCCGAACCGGGCGTGGGCACGATTGCGGCCGGCGTGGCTAAGGCCTATGCCGACCTCATCACCATCTCGGGCTATGACGGTGGCACCGGCGCGTCGCCCTTGACCAGCGTGAAATACGCCGGTTCGCCGTGGGAACTGGGCCTGTCTGAGGCGCAACAGGTCTTGCGCGCCAACGGCCTGCGCGGTCGCGTGCGGGTGCAAACTGACGGCGGCCTGAAGACCGGCCTCGATGTGATCAAGGCGGCCATTTTGGGCGCGGAATCATTTGGTTTTGGCACCGCGCCGATGATCTCCTTGGGCTGTAAATACCTGCGCATCTGTCACCTCAACAACTGCGCCACCGGCATCGCCACGCAAGACGCGCGTCTGCGTAAAGATTTCTTTATCGGCCTGCCGGAGATGGTGATCAACTACTTCACCTTCGTGGCGCGGGAGACGCAAGAATGGATGGCTAAACTAGGCGTGGCCCGTTTTGAAGACCTCATCGGCCGCACCGACCTGCTCGGCCTTTTGCCCGGCGAAACCGATCGGCAAGGGCTGCTCAGGCTCGATGCCTTGTTGTCGCAGGGCACGATCGCCGAGGACGCGCCGCGTTTCTGCGTGGAAGAGCGCAACCCCTCGTTCGACTTGGGCGAACTCGCCGAGCAGATGGTCAAAGACGCGCTGCCCGGCATCATCGCGCAGACCCCGCAACGCTTGGAATACGCGGTACGCAATGTGAATCGCTCGATCGGTGCGCGGCTGTCCGGCGAGATTGCCCGGGCGCACGGCGCTTTGGGCCTGCCGGCGGATTGTCTGCATATCAAGCTGACCGGTTCGGCCGGGCAAAGTTTTGGCGTGTGGAACCATCAAGGTCTGTCGATGGAGATCGAGGGCGATGCCAACGATTATGTCGGCAAGGGCATGTCGGGCGGCCGTCTTAGCCTCTATCCGCCGGCCGGTTCGGCCTTTGTCGCGCATCAGTCCAGCATCATCGGCAACACCTGTTTGTACGGCGCGACCGGCGGCGAGTTGTATGCGGCCGGCATGGCGGGCGAACGCTTTGCGGTACGCAACTCCGGCGCGACGACGGTGGTCGAGGGCGTGGGCGACCACTGCTGCGAATACATGACCGGCGGCGCCGTCGTTATCTTGGGCGAAGCGGGTCTTAACCTCGGTGCCGGGATGAGCGGCGGTTTCGCGCTGGTCTATGATGAGGCGGACACCTTCGCGCATCGCTATAACAACGAGATGGTCGATATCAACCGCATCACCGACGAGCACAGCGGCGAGATCCGCGCGTGGCTGCGTGAACGCCTCGCGCTGCATCTGCGCCATGCGCATTCCGCTCGTGCCGAGACGATGCTGGCCCAGTTTGAGGATGCGATCGGCCGCTTCTGGCTGGTTAAACCCAAGACTGTAGCCGTTGAAGATTTGCTGAAGGATTGACGCCATGTCGGATGTGTTCCAATTTATAAATATCGCTCGCAAGGACGGTACCAAGACCGCCGTCGAGGCGCGCACGATCGCGTTCAAAGAGATCTACACCTTGATGGACGCAGGCCAGGCCAAGGATCAATCGGGCCGCTGTCTCGCCTGCGGTAACCCCTATTGCGAGTGGAAATGTCCGGTGCATAACTACATCCCGGACTGGCTAAAACTGGTCGAAGAGGGGCGCATCTTTGAGGCCGCCGAGTTGTCGCATCGTACCAATTCATTGCCCGAGGTTTGTGGCCGCGTCTGTCCGCAAGATCGGCTCTGTGAGGGCGCGTGTACCTTAAACCAAGTTGGCGCGGGCGCGGTCACTATCGGCGGCATCGAACGCTATATTAGCGACACGGCCTTCGCGCAAGGCTGGCGGCCCGATCTGTCTAAGGTGGTTGCCACCGGCAAAAAGGTCGCCATCATCGGCGCTGGCCCGGCCGGTCTCGCCTGCGCCGATGTGTTGGCGCGCAACGGCGTGCAGGCGGTGGTGTTCGATCGCCACCCCGAGATCGGCGGTCTGCTTACCTTTGGTATCCCCGAGTTCAAGCTAGAAAAGGCCGTCATGCAACAGCGACGCGAGATCTTCGCCGCGATGGGCATCGAATTCCGCCTCAACACCGAGATCGGCCGCGACATTCAGATGGCCGATCTGCTGGCCGATTTTGACGCCGTGTTCATGGGCATGGGCACTTACACCTACATGCAGGCCGGCATCCCCGGTGAAGACCTGCCCGGCGTGATGGCCGCGTTGCCGTACCTCATCTCCAATGTGAACCACTGCCTCGCCCTACCGCAGGAGGCGTTTATCGACATGAAGGGCCTGCGCGTGGTCGTGTTGGGCGGCGGCGATACGGCGATGGACTGCAACCGTACCGCGATCCGCCAAGGCGCGGCGCAGGTCACCTGTGCCTATCGCCGCGACGAGGCGAATATGCCCGGCTCCAAGCGCGAGGTCGCCAATGCCAAGGAAGAAGGCGTGAACTTCTTGTGGAACCGTCAGCCGGTCGCGGTGGTGTCCGACGCAAACGGTCAGGTAACGGGCTTGCGCGTCGTGACGACGGAACTGGGCGCGGCCGATGCGCGTGGCCGTAGCCAGCCGGTCGTGGTTGAAGGGTCTGAAGAGGTCGTTCCCTGCGATCGCATCCTCGTGGCGTTCGGCTTCCGTCCCAATCCGCAACCGTGGTTCGCGGATTTCGGTATTACCACGGATGCGGGCGGCCGCGTCATCGCCAAAGGTCAGGCGCAGGCGTTCCAGACCGCCAACCCCAAGGTTTTTGCCGGTGGCGACATGGTGCGCGGCTCTGACCTCGTAGTCACCGCCGTGTATGAAGGTCGCCAGGCCGCCGAGGGCATCGTGGCGTATCTTGATCTATAAGACCGGCATTGATTGCGGGGGTAAGTTCGAGTAGAATCCACCCTCTTCTGCCGTAGCAAGAGACGCGCAGAGACAATGGCGGTGGTAGCTCAGTTGGTAGAGTCCCGGATTGTGATTCCGGTTGTCGTGGGTTCGAGCCCCATCCATCGCCCCAAACAAAAAACGCCAACCCTAGGGTTGGCGTTTTCCGTTCTTCGGCAGGCTAGGCCACGCGTTTAGCGATCGTTTTTATCGCCACCGCGTGGTGGGCGATTGCTACCAAAACCCGGCTTGCCACCAAAACTAGGTTTGCCGCCGAAGCTGGGCTTGCCGCCTGCGCCACTGCGTGGAGCGCCGTCCTTACGGGCGAAGGACTTGGCCGGCCGTTCGTTGCCGCTGTTCCATGCGTTAGCGCCGGGTTGGTCGTCGGAGCGCGCGGGCGATTCTTTCCAGTAATTTTGACCTTCGCCACGACCTTCAGGTGCGCCACTGCCACGCGCTTCGGGTGCGCCGCTGTTACGGCCTTCCCACGGGCCGCTGCGACGCGTGTCGGTGCGTGCGGCGTAGGGGCTGTCGCTGTAGGGGTTGGCACTGCGCGGCCCGGTGCTACGCGGTTTGTCGCCGCGAGACGGGAAACCGCCAGGGGAACCGCCTTCACGAGATTCGCGATTGAAACCACCGCCTTCGCGATTGAAGCCGCCACCTTCACGGTTAAACGGACGGCGCTCGCCTTGCGGCTGGTCGCCGTCAGAACGCGGTCGGTCGGTGAAGGCGAAACGCGATTCGCGCGAATCACGCGGCGGACGATCTTGGCGATCGTTACGGTCACCATAGTTAGAACGCTCGCCATAGTTAGAACGCGGCGCATAGGGGCGCGGAGGACGATCACCCCGCGGGCCGTTGTCAGGCCGATCGGAACGCGGCTTGGCTTCTAGACCCGGCAGCGTGGTGATGGCGATAGGCTGGTGCGTGTAACGCTCGATGGTGCGCAACATGTGCCGTTCGCCGTGATTGGCCAACGAGATCGCGATACCGGCGCGGCCCGCACGACCGGTGCGGCCGATACGGTGCACATAGTCTTCGGCTTGGCGTGGCAGGTCGTAATTGATGACATGGCTGATCGCCGGGACATCGATACCGCGCGCGGCGACATCGGTGGCGACGAGGACGCGAACATGGCCATCGCGCAGGCTCTTGATGGTGCGCGTGCGCTTGGTCTGCGGCATGTCGCCGTGTAGCGCGGAGGCCTCGATGCCTTGCTCGCGCAGGTGATCGGTGAGGGTATCGGCCGAGGCCTTGGTGGCGACGAAGACGACGGCTTGGACGACGGTTTCATCGGCGAGTAGCGCATCGACCAAACGGGTCTTGTGAAAGTGGTTGTCGGCAAAGATGCAACGCTGCTCGATCTGCAAGGCGTTTTCAGCGCTGTGACCGATCTCGATGCGCTGCGGGTCGCGGGTCAGGTTGCGTGCCAACACGCCCACCGTGCCGTCGAGCGTGGCCGAGAACAACAGGGTTTGGCGCGTGTTGGGCGTCTTGCTGACGATGTGTTTGATGTCGTCGATAAATCCCATGTCGAGCATCCGATCGGCCTCGTCGAGGATGAGGACTTCGAGACGGTCGAAATCGACGCGGCCGCGTTCCATGTGATCCATCAGGCGGCCGGGGGTGGCGACCATGATGTCCACCGGGTGCGACATTTGTTTAAGTTGCAGGCCATACGGTACGCCGCCGACGACGCTGACGGTGCGCAGACGATGGATCTCGCAACCGTATTTGTCGGAGGCCTTTTGGACCTGTTGCGCCAGTTCGCGGGTCGGGGTCAGCACGAGGATGCGCGGGCCGTTGCCGGTGCCGGTGCTGGGTGTGGCCAGGCGATGCAGGCTGGGCAGCATGAAGGCGGCGGTCTTGCCGCTACCGGTTTGGGCGGAGACCAAAAGGTCGGCGCCGGTCAATGCGGCGGGGATAGCGGCGGATTGAACCGCCGTGGGTGTTTCGTAGGCAGCAGCGTGCAACGCCTTGAGAACAAGGGGGGAGAGGCCGAGATCGGCAAAGCTCATGGTATTTCCTTCACATAAAATACGCCGCTTCGTCACCGTGTGGCGAAGACAGGCAATCCCACTGCACGACATCATGCCGCAGTGGTGCGTAACATCAGCGCCAACCGAGTTACGCTTATCCGTTATGTTTATCCAGATGAAGGAAAGCAGGAAGGTTGGGGCAGATGGGGCTGTGACCAGATCATTTAGATCGGCAGTCCCGTAGAGTGTTGAGAGGTCGTTTGGGTAGCATCCAACCCAGGTAAAGCGGCGGATGCGGTAACGACAAAGACACTGGCAAGGCACAACGCTGCGTAGTATAAGCGAATCTGCATGTGCTTGTCTAGTGCGCGTTGACAATCCTAGAAATCTGAGTTGAACAGGCTGAAGCCCGCCCCACAGGTGAGCTTGTCACGCTCTTGACATGCACCGATGGCATGCTCTGGCGACCTTTACTCCTCAGAAAGTTTTTGCCATGACCACTGCACTGACAAAACATCATCCGTTATCCCCGAATGGTCTCGATGACGAGAGCCACAACACCTCGGATAACCTCCCCTTTGAGGCCATATTAAAGGCGCGCATGAACCGCCGTACCTTACTCAAAGGCGGCTTTGCGACGGCGGCTACCACCCTATTGGGTGGCGCATTGAGCGGCGGGAATGCCTTCGCCGCAACCCCTATTGCCGTAGCCGCCTTCAGCCTAGGTTTCGCCGCGGTCGCGAAGAGCACAGCGGATGTCCTGACTGTCCCGACGGGCTACACCGCACGCGTGCTCTATCGCTTAGGCGATCCGATCAATGGCTCTGTTGCCGATTATGCTAACGACGGCTCGGATACCGCTGCCAGCTTCGCCAACCGTGCCGGCGATCACCATGATGGCATGAGTTATTTTGGCCTCAACAACGCTGGCATCGCCGCCGATGCGACCAACGCCAAGCGCGGCCTCTTGGTCATGAACCACGAGAACATCACCCAAATCTTTCTGCACACCCACGCTGAGGTTGCCGCAGGGATGCCAACGACCGGGCGGGTCGCCGCCCAGATCGACAAAGAGGTCAATGCCCACGGCATCTCCGTCATCGAGGTCGTGCGTGAGGGTGGCCCATTCCAAGTAACCAAGGGGTCCGCTTGGAATCGCCGCCTCACGGCCGCTAGCCTGATGGACATCTCCGGCCCGGCTCGGGGTGACGATCTTATGATGACCCAATTCTCTACCAACGGCACCCAAACGCGTGGCACCCTCAACAACTGCGCCAACGGCACCACCCCGTGGGGAACTTACCTCACCTGCGAAGAAAACTGGGCGGGCTATTTCAAACGCCCCGCCAGCACTGGCCTTGGCGCAAAAGCCGCCACAGCACAAACGCGCTACATCGGATCAAAGGCCAGCGACGGTAGTTACGGCTGGGCTAACCCCAGCGGAGGCGGTCTCAGTGGCGTTGATCTCTATGCTCGATGGAATATCACCCCCGGCGCGAGCGCGGCCAGCGATTTCCGCAATGCCGCGAACACCATGGGCTGGGTGGTCGAGATCGACCCGTTTAGCCCCAACGCTGTGCCGCGCAAGCGCACCGCCATGGGCCGCTTCGGCCACGAAGGCGCGATGCCCGCCAAAGCCGTTGCAGGAAAGCCCTTGGTCTATTACATGGGCGACGATGCCCGAGGCGAGTACATCTACAAATATGTCTCCAGCAAAAACTGGGCAACTGCTGATGCGGCGATCGGTGGCCTCGCTATGGGTGGCCTCGCCATAGGCGACAAATACCTAGACGACGGCAAGCTCTATGTAGCCAAATTCAATGCCGACGGCAGCGGT
>QYQG01000028.1 GCA_007280375.1 Betaproteobacteria bacterium | reverse complement strand
TCCTGGGGGCGTGGCTATCCCTCGTCGCGGATTCCGATGCGTTGGGTTCGGGCCACGTTCTCGACCGCCGGTTATGTGGATGGCCTGAGGGTCTTCAATATCGGAGGCAACGATTTGTTTCTTTGACCGGGTAGGTTCTTCAAGTGAGGGTTAGCAAAACGGGATGGTTTTAGCCATCCCGTTTTTTTTTGCATGGAAAGCCAGCGTAGCCAGGACGTAGCGGAGTCCGGGGGATCGGTGCGACGAAGCCCCCCGCATTCCGCCGCGTTTCATGCGGGCTACGCGCTATCAAAATGGCCGTGAGCGAAGCGAACACCTTTTCGCCGCGTCGCGGCGATGGTTATAAAAGGTTAAAGAAGGTTATCCGGTCGAAAAAAATAGCTTAAATGTTTGTTTTTAAACAAAAAAAAGATGTTTTCAGCGTCCACGCTATCCCGTCAAAGCGTCCATGCTATCCCGTCAAAGCGTCCACGCTATCCCGTCAAAGCGTCCACGCTATCCCGTCAAAGCGTCCACGCTATCCCGCTAAACCGTTCCTGCTATCCCGTGCTTTTATCGGTTGGCAAACGGGGAAGCAGCTCGCTCGCAAGCGTCGGCTGGTTGCGCCGGTCTGTCTTGTTGGTTTGTGCTGCCTTCTTGAGAATGGCGCGTTTCTGGCTTGGCGTGTGGTTGATGTCGGGCTTGATCTTGTCGTCCGTGACTTCGTAGCCAGACAGAAAGCCCACTTTTTCCGACTTCATATGCTCGTGCGCCTTGACGATGGTGGCGCGGGCTTGGCGCTTGTTGCTGTTGGCAAGCCCGGCAATTTCGCACAAAGTTTCGATATTGTGCGCGGTTGGGTTCGCATGGCTTGAATAGTAAGCGTGCAGCGCCTTCGCGGTCGCATCCCGTCCAAGTGCGCGACGCTGTTCTCGGTCAATGCTTGCCCACATGCCATACCCGAACAGCGCGGCGAATTTCGGGTTGATGGAAATCCGGTAATGCTTGGTTAGCTCGTCCTTGAAGCCGCCCTCGATCAAGCCGCCGAAATACCGCGTCTTGTGGTCTGTCATGTCCACCGTGCCGCCGCGCAGGCGGATCAAAACCGCGTGCAGCCATTGGTGGTCTTTGCTGCCGGTGTTGCGGCCCAGGGCTTTTAAAATCGAATATGCCGAGAATTCCAATTCTGTGCCTAGCGGGTATCCGTGGGCAAGGTGCAAAAGCTCAAGATAGACGTCCAAGTCGGACTGGTCGAACTGCTCGCCGGTGAAATACACCGTCACGCCCTCGATTGAACCGAGCTTCTTGGCTTTCAAGAATGGCCGGCCGTATTTGAAAAGTGGTGAGCGATAGCGAACTCCTTTTTCTTGTTTCCGAAGTTATCCACTTATCCACAGGAATCAATAGTAATAGAGCTTTTCTCTTGTCAAAAGCCCTTCTTGTTAGGGTGCCACAGTGGCACCTATCGCCGGGATTTTGGGGTTGGATAGGTGCCACATGTGCATCTATCGAAATTTGCCGCACAGGTTTTCCCGGTTTCTTGCACAAGCGGTTTGGGCCGGATAGGTGCCACAGTGGCACCTATGCCGGGCTTTTTTGGCCCCGGAGGCCGACTTATCCACAGGGCAGGGGGCCAACTATAGAAATTTATAGAACCTTGCCGGAATGCGCCATACTCATTAAAAATCAACAACTTGAAAAAATTGCTATATAATGGCCATATAAAAGCAAAAGACAGAGGCACAAGGGGCGCTTGCAAGCGCTTGCCGCTGTTGAGGTTTTTTTGCGCGGAGTAAGCCTGTGTGCTAACTTTGTAAGCCGTAATGCTTACTTCAAACACAGAGGATGCGCACATGGCTGAAAACGACTCAAACACGGCGAAAGGCGGGCGTCGGCGCAAGCTGGTGACGGTGGACGCGGACACCGGCGAGCGGGTGGAGGGCGTTGCCGTGCTGGTCGGCGGGAAGAAATCGGCGTTTACGAAACTTTACGGGCGGAGGTGGTTTGTGCTGTCACAAGAACCGATGGCGATGCTGGCGGCGGACAAGGACATGACGACGGAACCATGTAGGGTTCTGCATTATCTGATGTCGCGCCTGGACTTTGACAATTTCATTTATGTGACGCAGGCAGAGATAGCCGACTTCCTCGGCATGAAAAAGCAGAGCGTCTACCGTGCGATCAAGTTGCTGGAGCGCAAGGAACTGATCCTGCGCGGCCCCAAGCTCGGCCACTCGCACGCCTGGCGGCTCAACCCGAACTACGGCTACAAAGGCGACCCCAAGGGCAAGGTTTGCCAGCCGGACGGGAAAAAGACCGTATTCAGAGTGATCGACGGCGGCAAGAAGGATTGAAGCCTAACGGTGTCGGCAAGGTTTCGTCCCTGTCCTGTAAGCCTAGTCCCTTACGGCTGGAACGCGCTCCCGGCGCGTTCTTAACCGCTTGGCGGCACGGCTCAAGGCGCGATTTATCGCCGGGCAAGGCGCTTGGGCGCAACGCGCTTCGCCATCGCCTGCCGCCCGCCCCCGCCCCGTTTCCGAGCCAAGGCGATCTGGTATCATGCGCATTTATCCAACCAGCCCCGACAGGTCATACGCAGATGTCACAAAAAATCTTAGACGTGGTCAAGCCCGGCGTCGCCACCGGCGCGGATGTGCAGGCGATCTTTGCCATCGCCAAGGAAAACCAGTTCGCCCTGCCCGCCGTCAACGTCATCGGCACCGACACCATGAACGCGGTGCTGGAAGCGGCGGCTAAGTGCAAGTCGGCGGTGATCATCCAGTTCTCCAACGGCGGCGCGCAGTTCGTGGCCGGCAAGGGCCTGAAGCTGCCCGGCCAAGAATCCAACGTCTTGGGCGCCATCGCCGGCGCGAAGCACGTCCACACCGTCGCCGAAGCCTACGGCGTGCCGGTGATCCTGCACACCGACCACGCGGCGAAGAAGCTGCTGCCGTGGATCGACGGCCTGCTCGACGCGGGCGAGAAGCACTTCGCCGAGACCGGCAAGCCCTTGTTCAGCTCGCACATGCTCGACCTGTCGGAAGAGCCGCTGCACGAGAACATCGAAATCTGCGGCCAGTATCTGGCGCGCATGGCGAAAATGGGCATGACGCTGGAAATCGAACTGGGCGTCACCGGCGGCGAAGAGGACGGCGTAGACAACAGCGGCATGGACCACTCCATGCTCTACACCCAGCCCGAGGACGTCGCCTACGCCTACGAGCATCTGATCAAGATCAGCCCGAACTTCACCATCGCGGCCAGCTTCGGCAACGTCCACGGCGTCTACAGCCCCGGCAACGTCAAGCTGACCCCGAGCATCCTGGCCAACTCGCAGAAATACGTCTCCGAAAAGTTCGGCGTGCCGCACAACACGCTGACCTTCGTGTTCCACGGCGGCTCCGGCTCCAGCGAAGCGGAAATCCGCGAGTCGATCAGCTACGGCGTGGTGAAGATGAACATCGACACCGACACGCAGTGGGCGAACTGGGACGGCATCCGCCAGTATTACCTGAAGAACGAAGGCTATCTGCAAGGCCAGATCGGCAACCCCGAAGGCGCCGACAAGCCCAACAAGAAATTCTACGACCCCCGCGTCTGGGGCCGCGCCGCGCAGGTCAGCATGGCGGCCCGCCTGGAGCAGGCGTTCGCGGATTTGAACGCGGTCGGCTCGCTGTAAAGCGTTGACGTCTTAACGCGGTTTAAAAAGCCGGGTGGCCCGCGCCACCCGGCTTTTTTGTGCTTGCCCGCCGCCTTGCGGCGGTTCTGTGTGGCATGGCGGCATGCCACGCGCAGGTTGTTAGGCAACATTTTTAGACGCACAAGCATTGTTTTAACGGCTTTGTGGTTTGTCTAATAAAACCACCTTTTCTGGGCGGATAGCGCGTAAAACAACACATGTTCATATGGTGTCTTTGGTGCTGGGGTGGGTTGACGAACCTATCACCTTGGCGGTGTCCTTATGCGTTTATCCATTGAAGTAACAAACGAACAACACCAGAGACTCAAGGCTGTGGCGAGCCTGCGCGGTCAAACCATCAAAGATTATGTTCTGGGCCGTGTCTTGCCAGAGACGCCGACAGAGGATGAGGCGGAAGCCCTACATCAACTTGAAGCGTTTCTTGAACCCCGCATTCAAGCGGCACAAGAGACGGCGGTCAAAAAGTCTGTTAGACAGGTATTTGAAGAAACCCATCAGGAAATGCGGTCATGAAATGTTGCGTTATGAATTAACAGCCGCCGCGCAAGAAGACATCAAAGAAATTGCCCGTTACGCGTTGACGCAATGGGCCAGCGTTGAGTTCCACGCGGAGGGTTCGCAGAAATGAGCGGCGAACGCAAGAAAACCATGTCCACCAAACCCGCCCAGCCAAACCACAAAAAACCCCTTCCCCCAAAGGACGAGGATTTCAGTTCCATCCAAATCAGCCTGTTCCGAGACTTGCTGTGCAACACCGGCGAGGAGCGGGATTCGCTCGCCAACGTGTTTGACTTGTGGGACGGCATCCCGCGCTATTCCATCTCGCGCTTGCAGCAGGACAAATGGCGCAAGGCAGGGGCGTTTCCGCAACTGCACAACATTTTGTTCCACTACCGGGGCCGGGAGCTTCGGGCGACCATCCAGCCGGCCTGGATCGAAGACCGGGACGGCACCATCACCGGCTATTACCCCAGCGCGAACGAGGAACTCATCGAGGACGTGCTGCGGAAAATAGCGACCGACCAGAACAGCGGCTATTTCGCCGCGAAAGACCGGCGCAGCGGCGTGGTGTTCACGCTATATAAGGTGCGCAAGGAGTTGGAGACTCGCGGCCACTCGCGGACTTACGAGGAAATCAACCTGAGCTTGGAGATCATGGCGCGTTCCGTCATCATCACCGGCACGGCTGACGGGCAAGAAGGCGAGTTCACCTGCAATAGCCTGTATCTGAACAATCTTTACCGGGTGTCGAAAAGCCAACGGATCGCCGACCCAGACGCGCAATGGTTTGTCGACTTCCATCCGCTGGCCAGCCGCGCCTTTGACGAATTGACCTACCGCCAATTCAACTACGCCCGGCTGATGAGCCATAAAAGCCAGTTGGCGCGCTGGCTGGACAAGGTGTTGAGCCTGAAATACTTGAACGCCAGCCCGCTGTATCCGTTCGAGATGCGGCTGTCGACGATCATCCGCGACAGCAAATTGCTGGACAGTTACGGACGGCTGCGCGATGCCGTTAGTGCCGTGGATTTAGCATTCGAGGAATTGCGAATCTGCCAGCCGCCGCTGTTGCGGCTTAAACCGGATAAAAACATGGTGCTGGGCGAGCGCGGCAAGATCTTGGACGTGGTGTACAAGCTGCACCCGTCGCGCGAATTTGTCGCCGAAGTGAAGGCCGCCAGCAAGCGCCAATCGCTGGCCGCCCAGGCCAAGCCTGTGGATAAGTCTGGCGGCGGGCAGGGAGTATAGGTCGCGGGTCGAGGCAAAAAGCGGGGAGTATAGGTCGCGGGTGCCAGGGAGTATAGGTCGCGGGTCGGATTTGGGGAGGGAGTATAGGTCGCGGGTCGAGGAAAAGGCAGGGAGTATAGG
>QYQG01000080.1 GCA_007280375.1 Betaproteobacteria bacterium | reverse complement strand
CGTCATCCCCATGCGCCCCGGCAGTTCGCGTTGCGCGTGCGGTTTATATTCCAACCACATCTGCGTCGCAGCAAAAAACAAGAAGGCCACAAAAAACACCCGCAGACCGAGGTCAGAAAAATGCCGTGCGAGCAAGGCGCCGATCAAGGTGCCGATGACGATGCCCGGCGCGATGCGCTTGACCGTCTGCCAACGCACCGCGCCGTGGGCGTGATGGGCGCGCAGACTGGCGATCGAGGTCAACACGATAACGGCCAACGAGGTGCCCAGCGCGAGGTGCATATGCCACGCCGCGTCGAAGCCCTGTTGCGCAAAGATCACCACCAAGACCGGCACCATGACCAAGCCGCCGCCCACGCCCAAGAGCCCCGCGATAAAACCGGACACCAGGCCTAAGACGAGGAGGGCGAACAATAAGCTCATAACACCGACACGATAAACGCCCACTCATCCGGATCGACCGGCGTGATCGACAGTCGATTGCCGCGTTGCAAGATGCGCATCCGTTCCAAGGCGGCGTGACCACGGATCTCCGCCAAGGGCATCAGCCGCGTCTTCTGCGTGATCGCCACCTCGACATTGAACCAACGCGGGGTCTCGGGCGTGGCCTTAGGGTCAAAATACTTATGCGCCGGGTCAAACTGCGTCGCGTCGGGAAAGGCCGCCGTACACACCTCCGCCAGCCCGACGATGCCAGGCGCGGCGCAGGTCGAGTGATAGAACAACACCTGATCGCCCACCCGCATCTGATCGCGCATAAAGTTACGCGCCTGATAGTTACGCACCCCATACCATGCCACCCGACCGTCACGCACGAGATCATCAATGCTGTAATCAGACGGCTCGGACTTCATTAACCAATAACGCATGCCATACTCCTTCTCATGGGCACGCATGGTAACGCAGGTTGAATCAGGCGTGCGCTTGCGGCTATGATCCTAGTTTTTTGCGGGACAGGGATATGAGCCATTTTGACGACAAGGCACGCGCCTGGGATGTGAATCCCGTGTTTCGCGACCGCGCCAACCAGATTGCGGCGGCGATTGCGGCTGAAGTGCCGCTACACACCGGCATGGCCGTGCTCGATTATGGCTGTGGCACGGGACTACTGAGTTTCCCGTTGCGCGACCGTTTAGGCACGATGACCTTGGCCGACAGTTCGGCCGGGATGCTTGAGGTCTTGGCCGAAAAGATCGCAGCCGAAGGCGACGCACACATGCACGCCTGCCGCCTCGACCTGATGACCGACCCTGTGCCGGCACAACGCTATGACCTGATCTACACCTCGATGACCTTGCACCATGTGCCGGACACCGAGCATATCCTGCGCACCTTTTATGACCTGCTCCTGCCGGGCGGCTACCTCTGCATCGCTGACCTAGACCAAGAAGACGGCTCGTTCCACGGCATCGAATACGATCTCCACCACGGCTTTGACCGCACCACCTTGGGCGCGCTCGCGCACGCGGCCGGGTTTGCTGAGACACGCTTTCGCACCGTGTTCGAGATCGTCAAGGACCGCGCCGAGGGGCCACGCGCCTATCCGGTCTTTTTAATGACCGCGTGCCGCGCCTAAAGGCCAATACTCAAAGAAGGGAGCTAGACGACATCACGGGCGATTCTTTGTTTTCTGCAGCTAGCCCCACCGTCACGACAGTGCCGCCGCCCACCCGCCATTCTATCCAAACTCGCCAACCATTAGCGTTTGCTAACTGGTGTACGATGGCCAAACCCAAACCACTGCCACCGGTTGAGCATGCGCGTGACGGCTCCAAACGATAAAACGGCCGAAATACATTTTCCCTCTCTAGCGCGGGTATGCCCTGTCCACGATCCATGACGCGCACTTCTAGTCTAGCGCCATCAAATTCGACACAGGGAGCCGCATTACCTCCATACCGCAAGGCGTTATCCAACAAATTACCGATTACGCGCTGAAAGGCTAACGACCGTAAACGCAACATACGCGGGGGCGATGCGCTATATTCAACAGCACGTCCAGCCCTCCGCGTAACTTCGACGACTTCGCTTAATAAGGTGCTGATGTCCACTGGTTTGGGCGACTCTTCAAAGCCTTTCCCAACCTCGAGGCAACGTCCAATCAGGGCATTCATGATGTCCACATCCCGCATTAGATGTTGCACTAGATCGGGGTCATAGTCCTCTGACAGCATCCCCAAAGCCAAGCGCATGCGTGCCAACGGGGTACGCAAATCATGCGAGATACCCGCCAAAAGGGTGGTACGGCTAGCAAGTAAACTCTGAACTTGGGTAACCATGCGGTTAAATGAATGCACACAGACATCAAACTCTTCGGGACCGCCCCCGGGCAATGGCTCCGGGCAACCTCCCTCCCCCACACTTCGAACAGCGGTTGAAAGGCGACGCAAAGGCGCCGTAAGTCGGCGCGCCAGAAAAGCAGATGTCGCAAATGTTGCCAAAGCGCCGACGATCAAGATCAAGGCGAACGCCCAAGGGGGAGACACCCCACTACGATCACTTGAAAAACCAACCCGTACCACGCCGCGCACAGTAGGAATCTCCGCCCAGAGCCGTTGAACATCCGTCTCGTCTGCACGGCTACGCAATACGCATTCACGACCGGTACGACGCCTTAGCGCTTCTTCAACAAAGTAGTAATACGGTAAACGCTTGGAAAACTCAAACAAAGGCGCGGCTGTGGCATCAATACGTAGATCATACATATGCAAGATCTGCGCTGCACGATCCGCTTGCTCGGCAGCAGGAAGAGCGCTCCATTCTTCAGCAACATTGATTAACAACGCGGACAGATCATCGGCCGCGCGCTGCCCTAACGGAACCAAAGCAAAATACGCGATCGTACCAATTACAAATAACTGAAAGGTCACAGATACACTGGCAATAACCAGCGTGGTGCGACACAGCAAGGTGCGCGGCCACCTCATGTGGCGGGACCGTTAGGCGTAAACAGATACCCCTCGCCACGCACCGTGCGGATGTAAACCGGCCGAGCAGGATCGGCCTCAATACGCCGGCGCAGGCGTGTTACGCGCACATCTACCATACGGTCAAAGGGGTCGCGGTCGTAACCACGCAACAGATCCACGAGATAATCTCGGCTAAGGATCCGATCAGGATGGTCTACAAATGCCGTCAGCAGCGAATATTCAGCTCCCGACAAAGGAATCACCTCCCCATTACGGCTCAAACGATGCGTCTCTCTATCCAAAATACACGGCCCAAAGCGAAACAACTTGCCAGTCTGAGGCAATGTTTGCGCACGACGTAGCACCGCACGAACGCGAGCCAACAACTCTCTATGATCAAATGGTTTAGATAAATAATCGTCAGCGCCAACCTCTAATCCAACAATGCGATCAACCGCATCTCCGCGTGCCGATAACATAATGACAGGTGGGCCACCTCGTGCACGCACCCAACGCGCCAAGCTTAGCCCGTCTTCACCAGGCAACATGATGTCCAGCAGGATGAGATCGACGGGGTGCGCGCCTAGATGGCGGCGCATCTCTTGGGCATCGCCTGCGCCGGCCATGCAAAAACCATTCTGGCCTAGGTAGCGCATAACCAATTCGCGCAACCCTATATCGTCATCTACAACCAGAATATTTTTCTCTTTTTCCATGCCCAAGGGCCCTTTCATTTCAATGTGAAACACCACGGATACCTTCGGTAACCATAGCCTATCCGATGCAACACAGCGGAAATGCCATTTTTGCATGATAACGCCACGGGCCATATGGTCCGAGTCACTACGAATGGAGACCCACTATGTCACACCACAACACCCGGCCATCGTCACCGCTCACCATCCTACTGGCCTTCATCAGTGCCCTTAGCATAACAACGGCTCATGCCTCGGATAAAAAACACGAGTCAGAACAAGGAATGAAGATTGTCCAGCAGCAACTAAGCCTAATGAAACCGGAGCTACAACAGAAGATCAAGGCTTTGTCTCCTGAGATAAAGCAGTTTGTCGCCCATGTTGCCGCAAAACACAGCCGTAAAAGCGACACCGCAACTTTAGCCCAAGTCATGCAAGAGGTCATGGCTGATTACCAATCTATGGCCATGGCCATAGCAATGGATAACGGTGAGGCTGCCGCCGAAGCAGCGCATCGCCTCGCCGACCACCGTCTACCGCGCGGCGGGCTGCTTCCCTACATGCCGCTAGAGATGGTTACTACGCAACATTTATCTGTCCTGCCTGCCATGGAAGAGGCTGTTGAAGGTGGATCCATGCGCTTAGCCGAAGCGGCGAAGAAAGGCGACATGATCGAGGCAGCGGAGCATCTAGGCGCTGTTACACGTGGTTGCGTCGCTTGTCACCAGCACTTCAGGGGACAACCAGGCACCTCAACGCTGTTACGCAAATAACCACCCAAGGAGATTATGATGAAAAATAAACTACTCGTTTCCGCACTAGGCCTCATAAGCGTTTCCGCCCTCCCGTCGTATGCAACGAATGGCGATCAAATGATCGGCGTTACCGCTACGCAATGGGGCATGGGGGGCGCTGTGGTAGCCGCGCCGCAAGACGCGGGCACCATTCTTACCAACCCTGCCGGCATCGCTGAGCTTAACATCAAAGAAATGCGGGTGGATATGGGCTTTGGCTTCTTAAATCCGCCACGCAAGGTCAATGGATTAGAAAGCGATTCTGACCTTTATATGATCCCATCTGGTGCACTTGCTTTTAATGTCAACGACCGGCTCTATCTCGGTATGGGCATGGCAGGTTTGTCCGGCATGGGCGTGGATTTCCCTGATACGGCGGCGGCATCTGGAAACCAAGCGATTATCACCACCAAGCAGTTCTATAAAATAGCCCCTGGGTTCGGTTATAAGGTAAATGACGCGCTCAGTATAGGTGCAGCATTAAACATCGACTACCAAAGTCTCGCCCTCTCTAATCCGCAATACACATTGCCACAAAACCAGGTCTATGGGCTAGGTCTCTCCGCTGGCCTTATCTACAAACCCACGGATACCCTACGTATAGGTGCGTCATGGATCAGCGAACAAAACATGTCGCCATTCCACTGGAATACCACACAGGGGCCTATTGAAATGACCATGAACGGGCCGCAACAATTTGCCCTCGGTGTGGCCTTAACCCCAAGTCCAGGGCTGTTAATAGAAGCGGATATAAAACACATCGCCTTTAGCGATGTCCTTGGCAATGTCGCAGTTTCTCGGCCTGATGGCTACTCAGGCAGCGTCCCAGCCAACATGAACTTTGGCTGGGAGAATCAAACAGTCTTCTCGCTCGGCATTCAAAAAGAGATCGACGCCAAGACTACCGTGCGCATGGGCCTTAACTATGGCAAATCACCCATAGGCACTGAAGATGTCAACACCAATATCGGGTCATTGGCAGTAACTGAAAAACACCTGTCTATGGGTATGACCCGTAAGATCACCGACAAGGCTCAGGTGTCTGTGTCGTATATGCACGCCTTCAATAATTCAATATCCTCCACCACGAACACCATTGAGCTGGAGCAGAACATCGTGAACCTGCAGATCAGCTATAAACTTTAAGCGAGGCCCTTCATGAATGTAGACCGTATCATTCACTTAGCGGCAGGGAGCATGGTGCTCACAAGTGTGGCACTTTCATCCTTCGCACAGCCGGAATGGATCTGGTTGGCTATTTTTGTAGGCGCCAATCTAGCACAAAGCGGATTAACTAATTTTTGTCCCATGGCGACCCTGTTGCGAAAGATAGGCGTCTCAGACAATAAAGATCGTTGTAGTTAATCAATCCCCACACACAAACCCCGGCCCAACCCCGGGGGTTTTATGTGCGTTTTTTCTATGAACGAACTGCCGACCAAGCCGCGGCCGAGGGGCCAGTTCATCAACCCGAACACCTACAGCGCGATCATCAACCCGATGACCGGCCTGGTGCAAGGTTTCGTGCCGACGACTGCTGTTAAGAAGTAATCGCTAGCCACACCGCGATACCAAAAAAGGACGCCTAGGCGTCCTTTTTTGCGTCCTTCTGCGCCGTATATTGTAGCTGCGCGCTCACTATTAACGAGCCGTCAGCCTTGCCAGCGTCACAATAAACCACTTGTCGCCGATCTTGGGGAAGCTGACGCGGATCTCGGTGTCGGCGCCTTGGTCTTGATAGCCGCCGACGACACCGTCGCCGTAGCGGGCGTGGGTGACGCGGGCGCCGATCTTGAACGGTTGATTTTCGGCTTGCGCGACGGTTACTTCAGGGGCCGCGCTCATGCTCACCCCCGCGTAGGACGGAGCGCGCGGCACGCTGAACGACTGGATCAAGGCGGGCGGGATCTCATCCAAAAATCGCGACGGGATGCCGTAACGCACCTGACCGTGCAACATGCGGCTCTCGGCGTGCAGCAGGTAGAGCCGCCGCCGCGCGCGGGTAATGGCGACATACATCAAACGCCGTTCTTCTTCGACGCCATCCGCCTCGGCACTAGCGTTCTCGTGCGGGAACAGGCCTTCTTCCAAGCCAGACAGGAACACCGCGTGGAATTCCAAGCCTTTAGCTGCGTGGACGGTCATCAACTGCACCGCGTCTTGGCCGGCCACCGCCTCGTGTTCGCCCGCCTCCAGCGCGGCGTGCCCGAGAAAACCGACCAGCGTGGTGTCCTCAGACTCAGCGGCAAAGGCGACGGCGGCGTTGGTGAGCTCTTCTAGGTTCTCAACCCGATCCGCGCCATCTTTCTCGTGGCGATAATGCGCTAACAAACCAGAGCGTTCGATGACGACCGCGATCTTTTCCTGTAAGGGCAAGATGGCGCACTCGGACTGCATCGCCTCGATCAAGCCGACAAACGCGGCCAAGCCTTTTTTACCCGTCCCCGCGCCCGCGCCGCAGGCCGCTTGCCACAGGCTGATGCCGCCCACGCGTGCCGCCTCATCCACCAACTCCAGACTACGCGCCCCGATGCCACGGGCGGGGAAATTAACCACGCGCAGAAAGGCGTTGTCGTCCTCCGGGTTGGCGAGCAGGCGCAGGTAGGCGAGGGCGTGTTTGATCTCGGTGCGTTCAAAAAAGCGCAGGCCGCCATAGACGCGATACGGCACGCCCGCTGAAAACAGCGCGTGCTCGATGGCGCGTGACTGCGCGTTGGCGCGATAGAGCACGGCGATATCGCTGTAGCGTTCGCCCTCGGCGTGCAGGGTGCGCGCCTCTTCAACGATAAAACGCGCCTCCTCCGTGTCGTTCCATGCCTTGAAATGACGCAAGGGTTCGCCCGCGCCCGCCGCCGTCCACAGGTCTTTGCCGAGCCGTCCACTGTTGTGCGCGATCACCGCGTTGGCCGCGTCGAGGATGTTGGAATGGGAACGGTAATTCTGCGTCAACTTGATCGGCGCGGGCAGGGCGAGGTCCTCCATCAACTGTCCCATGTTGCCGACATACGCGCCCCGGAAGGCGTAGATCGACTGGTCATCGTCGCCCACCGCAAACAAGGCCGCGTGCGCCCCTTTCAGCAACTTGAGCCACGCATATTGCAACTGGCTGGTGTCTTGAAACTCATCGACCAAGATCTGCTGAAAACGCATTTGATAATGCTCGCGCAAGAGGGCGTTTTTGGTCAGCAACTCGTAAGACCGCAACAGCAACTCGGCGAAATCAACCACACCCTCGCGCTGGCATTGCGTGTCGTATTCGGCGTAGATCTCGTTCAACCGGCGCGAGAACGGGTCCCACGCATCAACCTTGGCCGCGCGCAGACCGGCCTCTTTATTCTTGTTGATGAAGTTTTGCACCGTGCGCGGCGGAAAGCGTTCGGTGTCGATGTTGAGTTGCTTCAACACCCGCTTGATCGCCGCCAGTTGGTCGGCTTGATCGAAGATCTGAAACAACTCCGGCAGACCGGCATCGCGGTGATGGGCGCGCAAGAGACGGTTACACAGGCCGTGAAAGGTGCCTATCCACATGCCGCGCGTGTTGATCGGCAACATCGCCGCCAGCCGCGTCTGCATCTCTTTCGAGGCCTTGTTGGTAAAGGTCACCGCCATCACGCCCGGCGGCGAGCACCGCCCGGTTTGGATCAGCCAGGCGATGCGGGTGGTCAGCACGCGCG
>QYQG01000051.1 GCA_007280375.1 Betaproteobacteria bacterium | reverse complement strand
ATCGTCCGCCTCATCGGAGTCATCATGGCGCCCATGGAGTGCATCATCGGCGGCATCGGCTGCATCCTCGGCATCATCGGGCTCATCATCGGTGCCATCGAGCCCGTCATCGGCATCATCGGGGAAATCATCGGCATCATCGGGCCCATCATCGGCATGATCGGGTTCATCATCGAGCCCATCATTGCCATTGCGTCCGAGTTTGCATCGGCTTGAACACCTGTGCTACATACAACCAAAGCGGCTACCAAAGCGAGTTTTTTCATTTGTAAATCTCCTTCATCCAGTAAATGATGTTGGTCACCAAGATTAGTCACCAACGAATAACCGCCCTTTCGGGTGGGGGGTCAAGCCAACGAATAATCAAACGACCATCGCCTTAGTGCAAGACTGGACGGCAATGTGACACAGTTGCGCGACCGCGTAAAGCGTATTTTTTCTATTTTTCCGTCTGTTTTCTAAATGGCCACCGGCGCCTTGATGCCCGGATGCGGGTCGTAGCCCAGGACCGTAAAATCTTCACTTAAATCCAAAGATATCCGTCACCGCCGGGTTGAGGTGTAGCGTCGGCTGAGCGCGGAAATCGCGCGATAATTGCAGCTTAACTTGATCTAAGTGGTTGATATAAATATGCGCATCACCCAGGGTGTGGACAAACTCGCCGGGTTGCAGTCCGGTGACCTGCGCCATCATCCGCGTCAACAAGGTATAGCCCGCGATGTTAAACGGCACGCCCAAGAAGATGTCCGCGCTGCGCTGATAGAGCTGACACGACAAGCGCCCCTCCGCGACATAAAACTGAAAAAAGGCGTGACAGGGCGGCAGTTTCATCTCGGCAAGCTGACCCACATTCCACGCCGAGACGATGATGCGGCGCGAATCCGGGTTGGTTTTAAGGGTTTGCACGACCTCACTGATCTGGTCAATGTGCCCGCCATCCGGGGTCGGCCAGTTGCGCCATTGATAGCCATAGATCGGCCCAAGATCGCCGTTCGCATCGGCCCACTCGTCCCAGATCGTCACTCCGTTTTCGCGCAGATAACGCGTATTCGTGCTGCCCTGCAAGAACCACAACAGCTCATGGATGATGGATTTAAGATGCACCTTCTTGGTGGTCAACAAGGGGAAGGTGTCGGCCAGATCGAAGCGCATCTGATAGCCAAACACCGACAGCGTTCCGGTGCCGGTGCGGTCTTCCTTCCGCGCGCCGTGGGCGAGGACATGGTTCAACAAGTCGTGGTATTGACGCATACGGTCTCCTTAATCAGCCGCCATTATAACGACGCGCCAGCCCATGCAGGGGCGACATCGCTCAATCGTGCAACCCGCTGCACAAACGCCGCCCGCGCCATCGGCCGCGCGCCTAACGAGGCCAAGTGCGCCGTCTCCATCTGACAATCGATCAACTCAAAGCCCCACGCCACCAAGCGTTCGCACAGCAAGGCCAAGGCCAGCTTAGAGCCATCCGGCACACGGCTGAACATCGACTCCCCATAAAACATGCGCCCGATGGCCACGCCATAGAGCCCGCCCACCAACACACCATCGACCCAGATCTCGGCCGAATGGGCATGGCCCGCCGCGTGCAAGGCCTGATAGGCCACCTGCATCTCCGGCACTATCCAAGTCCCCGCATCACCCCCGCGTGGCGCGGCGCAAGCTTGCATCACCTCGGCAAAAGCGGTATCCAGACGAAACTCAAAGCCCGCTTTTTTAACGCGCTGACGCAAGGAGCGATGCCAGCGGAATTCGGTCGGAAACAAGACCATGCGCGGGTCCGGCGACCACCACAGGATAGGTTGGCCCGGCGAAAACCACGGAAATATCCCCTGCCGATACGCCGACAGCAGCCGCGCCACAGACAGATCAGCCCCCGCCGCCAGCAGGCCATTCGGCTCGACCAACGCGGTCGTCACCGAAGGAAAAGAGGTATCAATAGCCAGCCAATGGATCATGCCCAATAGTGTATCGCCTGTTAGAATCGCAATCCACGACCATGACGATCCCCCTCATCCCCTGTTACCACTGCGGCGAGCCCGTGCCCACGGGCACGGACTACCCCATCCGCATGACCGAGGCCGCTGCCGAGACGCGCCAGCCCGCGTGTTGTCGTGGTTGTCAGGCAGTGGCGCAGACCATTATCGACTCCGGCAACGCCGATTATTACCGCTTGCGCACCGACCTGCCCAAGACCCCCGAGGCGGCGTTGGATGAGATCAAGGCGCTCGCCCTCTACGATCTACCCGAGGTGCAAGCCGGCTTTGTCAAACACGAAGGCGATGTCCATGAGGCCAACCTCATCCTAGAAGGCATCGTCTGCGCCGCCTGCATCTGGCTCAACGAACGCCACCTGCGTCACCTGCCCGGCGTGCTCTCGGCCGACATCAATTTCTCCACCCGCCGCGCCCGCGTGCGTTGGGACGATGGACGCATCCATCTCTCCCAAATCCTCTCCGCCATCCGCGACATCGGCTATCACGCCTACCCCTTCGACACCGGCCGCCAAGAAGAATTGTTCCGCAAAGAACGCAACGCCGCCATCCGTCGCCTCGCCATTGCTGGCTTGGGGATGATGCAGGTGATGATGTACGCCCTGCCCACCTATCTGGCCGAAGGAATTACCGAGGGCAAGAACAGCATGCCGGCGGACCTTGAGGCCTTGATGCGTTTTGCCAGCCTATTATTGACCTTGCCGGTGGTGTTTTATTCCGCGTGGCCGTTCTTTCAAGGCGCGTGGCGCGACCTCAAACTGCATCGCGCCGGCATGGATGTCCCCGTCGCGCTGGGCATAGGCGCGGCCTTCACCGCCAGCGTCTACGGCAGCTTCAGCGGCTCACCCGATGTCTATTACGACTCGGTCGTGATGTTCGTCTTCTTTTTGTTGACTGGCCGTTTCTTGGAGATGAACGCCCGCAAACGCTCGGCCGAGGCGGCGGAAACCTTAGTAAAACTCATCCCCGCCGCCGCCGTGCGCCTGCCCAACTACCCCGCCAGCCGTGAAGAGGAAAACATCGGCGCCGTCAAACTCAGCCCCGGCGACTTTTGCCTCGTCGCCACCGGCGCGGCCTTCCCCTCCGACGCCCGCGTGGTCGAAGGCCAGTCCAGCGTGGACGAATCGCTGCTCACCGGCGAATCGCGCCCCATCAACAAGCACCCCGGCAGCGAGGTCATCGGCGGCAGTCTCAATCTGGGCAGCCCGCTCATCTGCCAAGTCGAGCGCACCGGCCAAGACACCGTGGTGTCCAGCATCGTGCGCCTCCTAGACCGCGCCTTGGCCGAAAAGCCGCAGATCGCCCAGACCGCCGACCGCATCGCCAGCCACTTTGTCCTCGCCCTGTTGATCGCCGCCGCCGGCATCGCCAGCTATTGGGCGGTTGTCGATCCATCGCGCGCGTTCTGGATCACCGTCTCGGTCCTCGTTGTCTCCTGTCCCTGCGCCTTAGGTCTGGCCACGCCCGTCAGCCTCACCACCGCCTTAGGACGACTCACCCGCATCGGCCTGTTAGCGACCCGAGGCCACGCGCTAGAGGTCCTCGCTCGCGCCACCGACTTCGTTTTTGACAAGACCGGCACCCTCACCGATGGCCAGTTCCGCCTGCGTGAGCACACGGTCATACGCGGCGACCTAAACACCGCCCTGCAACTAGCCGCCGCCTTAGAACAGGGTGCCACCCATCCCGTCGCCGCCGCCTTGCGCGAAGCCGCCGCCGAGACCGACGCAGTAACGCTCAACGCCCAACACCTGCGCTACCACCCTGGCCTCGGCGTCGAAGGCGAGATCAACGGGCTATCCTATCGGCTCGGCACGCCCGAGTTCGCCGCGCCGGGGGAAACCCACGCCCTGCCCACCGGCCTCACCCTCGTCGCACTGTCAGACAGCGCGGGGGTCATCGCCTGGTTCGGCCTCGGCGACGGCCTGCGCCCGCACTGCGCCGAACTCATCACACAACTCAAAGGCTTAGGTGTGCGCATCCACCTCTATTCCGGCGATCGCCCTGAAAATGTCGCAGCCTTAGCCGCTCAACTAAACATCGAAGACGCACGCGGCGGGATGCACCCACAGGATAAACTAGACGCGGTGCGCGCCCTACAAGCCAGCGGCGCCATCGTCGCGATGACCGGCGATGGCGTCAACGACGCGCCGGTCTTGGCGCAGGCACAGGTCTCTATCGCCATCGACCAAGGCGCCGAGGCCGCCCAAGCCGCCGCCGACATGATCCTGCTCTCCTCCAAGTTACTGCGCCTAGCCGATGGCGTGCGCATCGCCCGCAAGACGCAGCGCATCATCCGTCAAAACCTCGCCTGGGCCGTGCTCTACAACGCCCTCGCCATCCCCGCCGCCGCGATGGGCCTCATCACCCCGTGGATGGCGGGTATCGGCATGTCAGCCTCATCGCTCCTCGTCGTGCTCAACGCCCTGCGCTTATCGCAACATAGACCCCGCACCTAAAATCCGTTACTATTAAAATATGGACATCCTCTATCTCCTCATCCCCATCAGCCTCGCCATCGTCGCGGCCATTGCCGCTGTGTTTTTATGGGCGGTCAAGAGTGGGCAATTTGAAGATATGGAAGGCCCCGCTCACCGTATCTTGATGGATGACGATGATCACACTGACGCACGCTAAATACGACACACCCACAGAGATCGACTGCAACACCGTCGCCTGCCGCAACTGCGGTATCTGTCGCCTGGGCACGCCGCTAACAGCCACCCATGCCGACCCACGCCTACTCGAACGGATCGCCAAGAATCGCCGCCAGATCAAGCGCGGCGAATTACTCTATGGGATGGGTGAACCGCTCAAGGCCCTCTACGCCATCCGTAGCGGCTCGATCAAGACCTACCTGTCCACCATGGATGGCCGCAGTCAGATCACCGGCTTTCATATCGCCGGCGACCCGATAGGACTCGCCGATCTCACCACGGGCACCTACAGCACCGAGGCACGCGCCCTCGAAAACACCCATCTGTGCGAGATCCCCGTCGATCACCTGCAACAACTCGCCGAAGAACTCCCTGACCTACGCAGCCAATTAACCCACCTACTCTGTAACGAAATCTTACGCCTACAAAAACTAACGCTCCTCCTCGGCAAAAAAACGGCTGAAGAACGGCTCGCCTCCTTCTTACTCGGCATCGCCCAGCGCTACCATCAACGCGGTTTTTCTAGCCACGAATTCAACCTCAGCATGTCACGCAACGACATCGGCACCTACCTAGGCATCGCCGAAGAGACCGTGTGTCGGACCCTGACCCGCTTCCAAGACGAAGGCCTGATCGACAACCAACGCCGCCTCATCCGCATCCTAAACGCCGAGCGGCTCCACACCCTCACACAAAGCTAAAAAGATAAGCCGTAGGCATAAAAACAAGAAAAAATACAAACTATAAAGACCATCATGTATATTTAATACGAGAAAAACACGACTAAATTGACCCAGATCAGTGTTTATAACACGCAATATTCGCTAGAATCACCCCTGCGACACGCTGCCGCACGACATCAGGGCGGCATAACGCGAGCGGTCAGACTTATTGATCGTGCTGTATTGATCCTCAGCACCTTCCCTAACACGACCATTCTTTAACTTCTAAAACTAATTAAAGGAGTACGCGATGGAAGCGACAACCTATAACTATAAGGTCGTCCGACAGTTCACCATCATGACCGTCGTTTGGGGCATCGTAGGTATGCTCGTCGGCGTCTTGATTGCAGCGCAACTGATCTGGCCGACATTTACCGAAGCCTTGGGGCCTCTAGCACCCTATCTATCCTATGGTCGCTTGCGTCCGTTACACACCAACGCTGTGATCTTCGCCTTCGGTGGTTGTGGTCTCTTCGCCGCGTCGCTCTATGTCGTGCAACGCACCTGCCAAACCCGCCTCCTCTCCGATGGCCTCGCCGCCTTCGTATTCTGGGGCTGGCAACTCGTCATCCTGCTCGCCGCGATCACCCTGCCGCTCGGTCTCACCTCCGGTAAGGAATATGCCGAACTCGAATGGCCGATCGACTTGCTGATCACCGTGATCTGGGTCGCCTACGCCGTGCTCTACCTCGGTACGATCATGATCCGCAAGACCCAGCACATCTATGTGGCCAACTGGTTCTTTGGTGCCTACATCGTCACCATCGCCCTGTTGCACCTGGTCAACTCGGCCGAACTGCCGTGGGTCTTAGGCGGCGACGCCTCCGGTCTGAACTGGTGGAAATCGTACTCGGCCTACGCCGGCGTCCAAGATGCCATGGTGCAATGGTGGTACGGTCATAACGCCGTGGGCTTCTTCCTCACCACCGCCTTCCTCGGCATGATGTACTACTTCGTGCCTAAGCAAGCCGGTCGCCCGATCTACTCCTATCGCCTGTCCATCGTCCACTTCTGGGCCTTGAACTTCATCTACATGTGGGCCGGCCCGCATCACCTGATGTACACCGCCTTGCCGGACTGGGCGCAATCCCTCGGCATGGTGTTCTCGCTGATGTTGCTCGCACCCTCGTGGGGCGGCATGATGAACGGCATCATGACCTTGTCTGGCGCATGGCACAAACTGCGTACCGACCCGATCTTAAAGTTCCTCATCACCGCGCTGTCCTTCTACGGTATGTCTACCTTCGAAGGCCCGATGATGTCGATCAAGACCGTCAACGCGCTGTCACACTACACCGAATGGAACATCGCCCATGTGCACTCCGGCGCACTCGGTTGGGTCGCCATGATCACCATCGGCTCGATGTACTACCTCATCCCGCGCCTCTTTGGTCGTGAAGAGATGTACAGCACCCGCCTCATCAATGTGCACTTCTGGTGGTCCACCATCGGCGTCGTGCTCTATATCGCCTCGATGTGGATTGCCGGCGTGATGCAAGGCCTGATGTGGCGTGCGACCAACATGGACGGTACGCTGACCTATAGCTTCGCGCAGTCGGTCAACAACCTCTATCCGTTCTATTACATCCGCTTGCTCGGTGGCACCATGTTCTTCGCCGGGATGTTGCTGATGGCCTACAACATGTGGAAAACGATCGCAGCAGGAAAGGCCGTCGATGACGCCCCCATCCCTGAAGCCGTCCACGCTTAACCTTGGAGACTGACACATGTTCTCGCACAAGATCCTAGAAAAGAACATCGGCCTACTGATGATCCTGACCTTTGTCGCCGTCTCTATCGGCGGCATGGTTCAGATCGTGCCCTTGTTCTTCCAAAAATCCACCACGCAGCCGATTGAAGGCCTCAAGCCCTATACCGCCCTGCAACTGGAAGGTCGTGACATCTATATCCGCGAAGGCTGCTACAACTGCCACTCGCAGATGATCCGCCCCTTCCGCGCCGAGACCGAGCGCTATGGCCACTACTCTGTCGCCAGCGAGTTCGTCTATGACCGCCCGTTCCAGTGGGGTTCCAAGCGCACTGGCCCCGACCTGCACCGCGTTGGTGGGCGTTATTCCGATGAATGGCACTTCGTCCATCTGATGAACCCGCGCGATGTCGTGCCCGAGTCCAACATGCCTGCCTACCAATGGCTAGACACGACCCCGGTCGATGCCAGTGTCATCCAGGCGAAGATGCGTACCCTCACGCTCGTAGGTCACCCCTACAGCGACGAGGAGATCGCCAACGCGCCTAAGGAACTGGAAGGCAAAACCGAGATGCAGGCCATGATCGCCTACCTGCAAGTCCTAGGCACTTCCGCACCGAAGGCCAAATAACCATGGACGCCGGTCTCGTAGGGTCGCTCTTCACGCTGTTATTCTTTGTGGTGTTTATCGCCATTATCGGCTGGGCATACAGCACGAAGAACAAGGCAAAATTCGACGCGGCAGCCCAATTGCCGTTTGAAGAAGACACCCCCGCGTCAACCGGCGCACCTAATTTAGGAGAATCGAAATGATTGATTACGCTGCATCCGACTTTAGCGAGAACTGGCATTACTACATTGCCGCGCTCAGCATCCTAGGGATCCTCTTTTCCCTCTGGGTCTTACGAAGTCAAACCACCGCCAAGCTCGCGCAAGGCGAAAAGGCTGAGGTCTTGCATTACGCCTGGGACGGCGACCTGCAAGAACTCAACAACCCCCTGCCGCGTTGGTGGATGTATCTGTTCTACGGCCTCACCTTCTTCGGCATCGTCTACCTGGTGCTCTATCCGGGGCTGGGCAAGTTTGCCGGGGTCTTAAACTGGTCTTCCGCCGGGGAATGGCAGGCCGAGAAGAACGCGGTAGACGCCGAGTTCAACAAGGTCTTCGCGCCCTTCAAAGGCAAAGACCTCGCCACCCTCGCGGCTGACCCCACTGCCACCGGCATGGGCAAAAATCTCTACATGACCTATTGCATCCAGTGTCATGGCTCAGACGCCACTGGTGCGGCCGGCAAGTTCCCCAACCTGACCGATGCGCACTGGTTGTTTGGCGGTAGCGCCGACGAGATCAAGGCCAGCATCGCCGATGGCCGTATGGGCGAGATGCCGGGCGGCTTGGCCGGTGATGAGCAAGGCGCCAAAGAAGTGGCCCACTATGTCCTGTCCTTAGGTGGCAAGCCGCATGATGCCGCTATGGCCGCCGTCGGCAAGGATAAGTACGCCGCCTGCGCTGGCTGTCACGGTGACGATGGCAAGGGCATGCCCGCTGCCAGCTTCCCCAACATCGTTGATGATGCGTGGCTCTATGGTAGCTCCGTTGCCGCCATCACCGAGACCATCGTCAAGGGTCGCATCGGCGGGATGCCGGCCCAGATGGCTAACCTAGGTGAAGACAAGGTCACGCTCTTAACGGCCTATATCATGAGCCTGTCGAAGAAGTAAACGCATCGAACACGCGGCTGGGTACACACCCAGCCCGTTGGCGAAGGATTTGAGGACAGATCCTTCGCCAACGGGTATATAATACGAACCTAGGGTTCACAGAGACTCGGAGAGTGTAGATTATCAACGGCAACTTCTTATCTAAAGGTCACCAATTGAATCAGCACGCTCCACACGATAGCGCAACCGATAGCGCAACCGATAGCACCGTAGAGGTCTCGCTCTACGAGACGCGCAAAAAGGTCTATTACCGCGCCGTTCAAGGCCTCTACAACAACTGGCGCGTCGCCTTCGTCTGGCTCACTCAAGTCATCTACTACGGCCTACCGTGGTTGCCGTGGAATGACCGTCAAGCCGTATTATTCGACCTCGGTGCGCGCAAGTTCTACCTCTTTGACCTCGTATTCTGGCCACAAGACTTCATCTGGCTGGCCGCCCTTCTCATTATCTCCGCCCTCGGCCTCTTCCTCTTTACCGCCATCGCCGGCCGGCTCTGGTGCGGCTATGCCTGCCCACAAACGGTCTATACCGAGGTCTTCGTCTGGATCGAACGACTCTTTGAAGGCGACCACAAACACCAACAAAAACTAACCGCGCAACCGTGGAACGGCGAAAAGATCCTCCGCCGCGGCGGCAAACAGGTCGCGTGGGTGTTGCTCTCGCTATGGACGGGCTTCACCCTCGTCGCCTACTTCACCCCTGCCAGCGTACTCTGGGACGAGATCTGGGTCTGGGGCTTCGGCCCCTGGGAGACCTTCTGGATCTTCTTCTACGCCTTTGCCACTTGGGGCTTCGCCGGCATGATGCGCGATCAGGTCTGCAAATACATGTGTCCCTACGCCCGCTTCCAGAGCGCGATGTTCGACATGGACACCCTCATCATCACCTACGATGAAAAACGCGGCGAACCGCGCAGCGCGCGCAAAAAAGGCGATGTAAACGCCCAAGGCGACTGCGTCGATTGCGGCATCTGCGTTGCCGTCTGCCCCACCGGCATCGACATCCGCAACGGCCTACAATACATGTGCATCGGTTGCGCCGCCTGCATCGACGCCTGCGATCAGGTCATGGACAAGGTCGGCTCACCCCGTGGTCTGATCCGCTATTCCACGCAAAGCGCCATCGATGGTGTCTATCCAGACAGCGAGATCAAACGCCATATCTTCCGCCCGCGCATCCTCTTCTACATCACCGTGTTCAGTGCCATCCTCATCGCTTTTGGCTACACCATGGCGATGCGTGTGCCCCTGTTAGTCGATGTCCTGCGCGACCGTAACAGCCTATCGCGCGAGGCCCCCAGCGGCGAGATCGAAAACCTCTATCGCCTGCAGATCACCAATATGGACGCCAAGGCACACCGCTTTGAGGTGCGCGCCAAAGGCATCCCTAACCTCAAGATCACCCGTGGCCAGATCACCGACATCCCCGCCTTAGGTGCAGAATCAGTGGTCGTCATCCTGGAAGCCCCGCGTCTCTCACTCGACAAGCCCTCAACGCCGATCCAGTTTGAGATCGTCGCACAAGACCTGCCCAGCCTCAGCCGTGTAGCCAAATCGAGCTTTATAAAATAATGGAGAACCCCATGAACGAAAAGACCCCTTTCTGGAAAGTCCCCATGGTATGGCTCATCATCGCCCTGCCCACGGCCGCCGTCATCGGCAGCCTCGTCACCGCATGGATCGCCAGCCAAGGCGCAGATCCCCTCGTTGAAGAACCGCACCACAAGCTGGGGCTGACCACACAGGTCAACGCACCCAAGCTCGACCCCAACCCTCCCAAACCCTAAATAACCCGTTTCATCAACCTGCCTGGCAACAGGCACCCAAAAAAAGGAGAAAGAACTATGGATATCGTAATGAAAGAACTCTTCACCACCCCGATCGGCCTGTTATCGCTGTTCACCCTCGGCTTCATCTTTTCCATGGGGCTATTCATCTGGTGGCGCCTGTCCAAGAACATCCGGGACGAAGAAAAAGGCAATTGACCGTCAGACCGTCAATGCGCGGTCGGTATCCCACGAGACACCTGCGCTCCACGCAATGACAGGCAATGACAGGTGGGCTCGATGTGCCTAGACCAAGGCAGGCGTCATCGCGGCCATAAGGGTTGCGGTCAGTTGATCGGCGTGACTAGGACGATCGACCGGCGTGGTCTCGTATGAACGCGGCATATTGAGCCGTAACCACAACGCCTCGCCCTTGCGCACCGACAAGGCGGTCGGCTGGCCAACGAGCAGACTCGCTGCCAAAAACCCCAAGGTAGGCTGATGGCCAACGATCAGCACCGTGGCCGTGCCCTCGTTCGCATCGACCTCCGCCATCGAGCAATAGACCAACGCCTGCCTTAACACGGCATCTGGTCCTGCCCCGGGGGCGATCTCCGCCACGGTCTCAAACGGCAAGGCCAAGGCCTGCGCCGTCTGCTGTGTGCGCAGCGCAGGACTCACCAAGATATGCGCCGTCGCCGGCAGCCGTCGTTTTAACCACGCCGCCATCTGCGCGGCTTGGCGTTGCCCCTTCGCCGTCAAGGCCCGCTGCATATCCACGCTACCGTCTTCCGCCTCGGCATGACGCCACAAGATTAAATCCATCATCCAACCCTATAACGGTAAAAAGACAAAACTGGCCGCATTCTGCACCACGCGCGTGATCATCCTGTTGTTCGAATCCTCGATGACCAAGGCCAACACATCCTGCACCGCAATGAGCTTGCCAAACTCTCGCTCATAACTGAGATTCTGCCCTTCAGTATCCATACTATTGGTCAACAAGATCGTCGTCGGCGCATCGATCAAACGGGCGTTAGAGAGCTTCCAAACCGCTATTTCGATATTACGCGCGCTGTTATACAGCTTCTGCGCGTCCAACTTATCTGTGATAAAGAACTGTTGCTTATGTTCATAGGCCGTCATCACCATCGCTAACATCGCCGACATGTAGGCATGGACGCGATCCCCGATGAAATCCTCACGGAAGGCCGCGCGAAAATCGCGTTCCCAGTCCGACCCCTTCAAGGGCGATTCTGTCCAAACCGCCAAGTGTGCAAACAAAGACTCCGTCGCCGCCTCTACGGAGGCATGGCCCGCCTTACGAAACTCCGCTGGATTGCGCCGATACAGCTTCTCCGTCAACACACGCAGGTGTCGCAAGGCCTCACGCTGAGCCGTCTCGCTCACTTGGTCCACATCCGATTTCGCCAAGGCCTCTAGCGTAAATGTGCGTTGCGTCTGAACCCCGTCCTTACGCTGGATAGGGCTACCTACACACCCCACCAACACCGCTGCCATCAAACCCAAGGCCAAAAATTTACCGTATATCACGACAGTCCCCTTGCACGCACGACGACAAAGACGCGCCATTGTAGCCAGATCACCCATAATAACCAGCGCCACAGACACATTACACACGAGGAAAACGGTTAATGTTAAATTATTTCAAATAGTTACATCAATATCAACACATTGAAAAAGTTTATTTGCAAATAAGCACAATGGATTAGGACGGACCAATACTGCGTGCTATCCTCGCCGCCTATTAAATTGGGTAGTACTGCAACATGATGGCGCGCTATCCAGAAAACCCAAGAAACACCTCTTTTAACCTAAAGGAATACCGATGTCCAAGCTCGTGAATCCCCATGGCGGCGGCGCACTCAAGCCCCTGCTCCTCGAAGGCGCTGCGCTCGCGGCTGAACTCGCCCGTGCGGCCAGCCTGCCCCAGCTCAAGATGTCTTCGCGCGAGACCGGCGACCTGATCATGATGGGTATCGGCGGCTTCACCCCGCTCGACGGGTTCATGACCCGTGCCGACTGGCAAGGCATTTGTGACGGCTACAAAATGGCCAACGGCCTGTTCTGGCCCATCCCCGTCACCCTGTCCACCGACGACGCCAACCTCAAGGCCGGTGCCGAGATCGCCCTCGTTGATGCCGAATCCGATGCCATCTTAGGCACCATGAAGGTCACCGAGCAATACACCATCGACAAGGGCCACGAGTGCATGCAGGTCTACAAGACCACCGACCTCGCCCACCCCGGCGTCAAGATGGTCATGGACCAAGCCGCGTACAACCTCGCCGGCCCGGTCAAGGTCCTCTCCACCGGTACCTTCAAAGAAGAGTACGGCGATCAATTCATGACCCCGGCCGAGACCCGTGCCGCGTTCGAGAAAAACGGCTGGTCCAAGATCGCCGCCTTCCAGACCCGCAACCCCATGCACCGCTCGCACGAATACCTCGCCAAGATCGCCATCGAGACCATGGACGGCGTACTCATCCACTCGCTGCTCGGCGCGTTGAAGCCGGGCGACATCCCCGCCGAGGTGCGTTCCGAGGCGATCTCCGTCTTGGTCGAAAACTACTTCGCCCCCAACACCGTGATCCAAGCCGGTTACCCGCTCGACATGCGTTATGCTGGCCCGCGTGAGGCCCTGTTGCACGCCCTGTTCCCCCAAAACTACGGCTGCTCGCACCTCATCGTCGGCCGCGACCACGCCGGGGTGGGCGACTACTACGGCCCGTTCGACGCCCAAAAGATCTTCGACGAGATTCCCAAAGGCTCGCTAGAGACCGTGAACATGAACATCGACTGGACCTTCTGGTGCAACAAGTGCGGCGGCATGGCCTCGCAGCGCACCTGCCCGCACAGCAAGGACGACCGCATCCTGCTCTCTGGCACCAAGGTGCGTTCCATGTTGTCTGAAGGTCAAGACCTGCCGGTGGAATTCAGCCGTCCGGAAGTCGCCAAGGTCCTGCAAAAATATTATGCCAGCCTCAGCGCTGAGCAAAATGTAAAGATCGAATTAAAAGGCCACTCAGCCGCTTAATTCAATCTTAGGGTTCGCAACGCGCAAGTGATACGCCCGGCAAGGGGCTTCTCATGCGCCAGATAAACCGTACTGGACATCCTTCCAGTACGGTTTTTTCGTTGGCGTATAACAAGAGCGCCCAATTCCATTACCGTCGCAACAAGCCGATCGCGACGCCCTACCACGCAGACACCGTTTTGTTGACCCCTACAGAAAACTAACGATATGACCGACCTTCGCCAAGGCGCTTGGTACAGCAACGGCGGCTACGGCCAGAACTGGGGTGTACGCTGGGTTGAGGCCTTGATCGACGACCCCGATCTAGGCCCCGCCGTGCGCTTCAAAGGCATGGCCGGACGCTGCCGACGCAAGGCCGGCCTCTGTAGCCTAGCAGCGTTTCAAGCATGGGCGCGTTACGAGGTCGCCCTAAACGAAAACTCGTGGCAACGCATCGGCATAAACGAATAAAAAAGCCGACACCAAGGCCGGCTTTACAAGGGCATCAAGGAGAAATTACTTCGGCGCCAACTTACGCACCTCGACCTCGATACGACGGTTCGGGGCATTGCAGGCAATCTTGTCGGCCTTGCTGGCCTTCGGGTCGCACTTGACCAAGGGTTGAACACTGCCCAACGCGCTGGTCACGATGATCTCAGGTTTCACACCCTGCGCGACCAGATGCGCCTTCACGGCCTGCGCACGCTTTTTCGACAGCGATGTATTGGCCTTCGCCTTACCCATCGGGTCGGCATGGCCCATCACCACGACCTGTTCCACGGCACCCGCGGCCTTAATCGCTGCGGCTACGGCATCTAGGGCCTGTTTACCCGCCGGGGTCAAGACTTGCGCCTTACCCTGCGCCGTAAACAACATATCGGTCGACAAACGATGCTCAGGTGCAGGTGCTATCACGCCCGCAGTCGCAGAGGCAAGCACCTTCGCAGCCTGCGCGGCCGGGGCCAAGGCCGTAGCAACGAGCGGCGTCATGACTGGAATGACTGGCGCTGTTGGCGTAGCGGGCGCGGCTACCGCCGTCGGTTTTGCTGTGGCAACCGGTGTCGCAACTAACGGCTTGGCCGGCGTAGGAGCGCTTGGCACGGCAACCACAGGGCGCGCGGCCGGGGCCATTGGAACCGCCATCGGCACCGCACCCGTCGGCATCATCTGTCCCCAAGTAGCGCCATACGATTGCGGCGCCATCGCCGCGCCCGCCATCTGCGTATAGACGGCCGGATTGACCATCTTGCCCGCTAGGACGGCCATACGCGGATCCATCGGCGCCGCGCCCCACTGCATCATCTGCGCTGGGTTCAACATCTGCCCACCCACCTGCATCCAACGCGGATCGACGGGCATCATCACCCAACGCACCATCTTGCTCGGGTCCATCATCTGCGTGGCCATCTGGGTGTAGAAACGCGGATCAGCCGCCGCCGCCATCCAGCGTGCGGCCATCGCCGGATCGGCAAAGCCCGCCATATTGCGGATCGCCGCCGGGCTAACGGCGCTATTCATCGCATTCATCGTCATCGCTGGATTCATCATGCCCTGCACCATCACGGGATAGAAACCCGGCTCAGTAACCGCCTGAGACCACGCCATAAATGCACGCGGGTCTTTGAAGGCCGAGCCGGTCTGGCCCATATCGGTCATGCGCTGCATCCACGCCTCGGGGGTCTGCGGAACGGGGGCATCCGCAGCCAACGCGGGCAGGGTGTAGGCCATCAATACGGCGAGTGCAAGGGGCATAATCTTCATGGTATTCCTTATAGAGGGGTGCAGTATGGCTGCATTCTAAAACATTTAAAGTAAAAAAGGCCAAGCAGATGCTTGGCCTTTTAGGTCATTCACTTAAAAATTAAGCGAGCAACGGCACAATCATCAAGGCCACAATGTTGATAATCTTGATCAACGGGTTGACGGCCGGGCCGTCGGTGTCCTTGTACTGGTCGCCGACTGTGTCGCCGGTCACGTCCGCTTTGTGAGCGTCCGCACCCTTGCCACCGAAATTTCCT
>QYQG01000058.1 GCA_007280375.1 Betaproteobacteria bacterium | reverse complement strand
TTTGCCCGCGTCGAGACGCGGGTGGGGACATTGACGCGGGCGGGCGAGGCCTCGGGCTATGACCGGCGCCGTCTTGATCGTGAACGGCAACTGGTGACGGCAAGGGTGGCGACCGCGCGTGCGGCGTTGGCGCGACACCTGACACAGTTGGCGACGCTGACGGGATTGGCGCGGGTGGAGGCGGTGACGGGGGTGTTGTTGCCGCCCGAGATCGCCAAGATTGAGGTGGCGGTCGCGCGTTTGGCGCAGCACCCAGAGGTCTTGATGGCGAGTGCGCGGGCGGCGGCGGCAGAGCTGGAGGATCGCGCCGCGCGCTTGACGCGCATCCCGGAGGTGACGGTGGGTGTTGGCCCGAAATGGGTCGATGGCGCGCACGGTCAGGATCGTGGTTTTGCGCTGTCGTTGTCGATCCCGTTGCCGCTGTTTGATCGTCAACATGTGCGTCAAGAAAAGGCGGCGGAGCTGATGCAGGCGCGGGCGGAATTGCGTCTGTTGCAACGCAGGGGCGAGAGCGATCTGCGCGGCGTGTCGCAGCAGGCAGAGACTTTGCGGGCGGTGGCGGTGGCGTATCGCCAGCAGCTCACGACCGCGTCACCCGAGTTGTTACGCATCGCAGAGGCGGCGTATCGCGGCGGTGAATCCAGCCTGCTGGAATTATTGGATGCCTATCGGGGGGCATTGGAGGATGAGATGAGCGCGCTTGAATTTGAACAGCGGGCGCGCGAGGCGCGCATGGCGTATGACCAGAGGGTGGGGGGTGCAGAATGAAATTGATGATGATCTTAGCGGCCGTGGCCGTGACCTTGATGGCGTGTGGCGGTGAGGCTCCGGAGGGGCACGCGCATGGGGATGCGGCGGCCGATGCGGCTCAAGCGCCCCAGCGGCTGACCCACTTTGGCGAAAAGACCGAACTCTTTGTGGAGTTTCCGGCCTTGGTGGTGGGACAAACGGCGACCTTTGTGGCGCACTTTACGCAACTGGCGGATTTCAAACCGGTCGCCCAGGGGCGCGTGACGGTGCTGTTGTCTGGAGATGGCCGGGCGGAGGAACGCTTTGAGGTGGCCGCGCCGACCGTGCCCGGCATCTTTAAGGTGGGTGTGACACCCGCGCAGCCGGGCGACCGTGATCTGAGCCTGATTGTGAACACCGCGCAGGGGCCACTCACGCATGAACTCGGCCCGGTGACGGTGTTCACCGATGCTAAGGCGGCGGCGCCTAGCGTAGCGGCGGAGGGCGGCATCCCGTTTAGTAAGGAACAGCAGTGGCGGGTCGATTTTGCGACGCTGGAGGCGGTGCAGGGCAGCGCGCGACCGTCGGTCACGGCGACGGCGACGATCCGCGCACTGCCCGATGGCGCGGCGCAGATGACCGCGCCGGTGGCGGGGGTGTTGCGCTCGGCGGGTGCCTTTCCGCGCATCGGTCAGGTCGTTAAAAAGGGCCAGGTGTTGCTGTGGCTGACGCCGCGTCTGGGCGGCGACACCGATTACGCCGCCTTGCAGGCCACGGTCAGCAAGGCGCGCATTGCGTTGGAGGCGGCGCGGCGTGAGCGGGCGCGTTTAGAGGCCTTGTTCAAAGAGGAGGCCGTGCCGGAGCGGCGCGTGTTTGAGGCGCGGGCGACCGAGGCGATGGCGGAGGCTGAGGCGACGGCGGCCCATGCGCGCCTTGGGGGCTTGAGCGATGGCGGTGGCGGGGTGGCGATGCGTGCGCCGATCGACGGCCGGATCGTCGATGTTGCGGTGGGCGCGGGCGGTTTTGTGGCCGAGGGCGCACCCTTGTTTCACATCGCCAATAGCACCCGGCTCTGGTTGGAGGCGCGGGTTGCGGAAAGCGAGATGGGGCGTTTAGGCGTACCGACGGCGGCCGCCTTTTGGGTCGATGGCGTGACGCACGCGGTGCTCATCGAACCCGGCAAGGGCGGGCGTTTGATCGCCGTCGGCGGGATGGTCGATGCGGTGACGCGCACCGTGCCGGTGATCTTTGAGTTCACGCCGCCGGCAGGCACCGCCTTGCGTCTGGGCATGATGGCGCGGGCGCAGGTCTTTGCCGGTGCTGGACAAAAGGCGGTGTTGGTCCCGGCCAGCGCGGTGCAGGACGAGAGCGGTACAGCGGTGGTCTATGTGCAGACCGGTGGCGAGTCGTTTGAACGGCGCATCGTACAAACCGGCGCGCGCGAGGGCGACCGGATCGCGATCGTTGCGGGCATCGAGGCGGGGCAACGGGTGGTGAGTCGTGGTGCGTATCTGATCCGCCTCTCAACCTCCAAGGCCGGCCCGGCTGGGCATGCACACTAGGAGCAGAACATGATCGGACGCTTTATCCAGTGGTCTTTAAATAATCGCCTGTTTGTGGTGATCGGGGCGTTGTTGTTATTGGTGTGGGGTGGCATCGAGACGGCGCGCACCCCGGTGGATGTCTTTCCCGACCTAACCGCACCGACCGTGACGGTGGTCACCGAGGCCGAGGGGATGGCGCCGGTGGACATGGAGGGCCTCGTCACCTTCCCGATCGAGACGGCGTTAAATGGTGCGCCGGGCGTGCGCCGGGTGCGTTCCGCGACCAAGATTGGCCAGTCGGTGATTACGGTCGAGTTTGCCTGGGGGACGGATGCCTATCTTGCGCGCCAGATCGTCGCCGAGAAGTTGCAACTAGCCAAGGCCGCGTTGCCGCCCGAGGTGGAAGCGCCGGTGATGACGCCGGCGGCGTCGATCATGGGCGAGATCATGTTTATCGCGTTGACCTCCGATCAGCCGAATGCGACGGTGGCGCTTAAAAACACCGCCGATTATGTAGTGCGTAAACGCCTGTTGGCGGTGCCGGGCGTGGCCGAGGTGTTGCCGATCGGCGGCGATCTACAACAGTTTCAGGTCACGCTACGGCCGGATCGTTTAGCGGCCTATGGCTTGACGATCGACGCGGTGCTGGCCGCGACAACGGGGTCGAATCGCAATGCGGCGGCGGGCTTTTATGCCGAAAACGGACAAGAATATCTGATCCAAGGCATCGGCCGGGTGCGTTCGGTGGAGGACATCGCCGAGGCGGTGGTTGGCATCCGGGACGGGCAGCCGGTGCTGATCCGTCATGTCGCCGATGTCGCCTTGGGGACGGCGGTGACCCGTGGTGTCGGTTCGACCCATGGCCGGCCGGCCGTGGTGATCGGTATTCAACGCCAGCCTTCGGCCAATACCTTAGAACTGACGCGGACGCTTGACGCGACCTTGGCGGAGATCCAAAAGGGCTTGCCGACGGGGATGCGGATCGAGACGCGGCTGTTCCGTCAGGCCGATTTTATCGAGACCTCGATTGCCAACCTGTTGGCGGCCTTGCGCGATGGGGCGCTGTTGGTGGTCGCCATTGTCTTTGCTTTTTTGCTCTCGTCACGGGCGACGGCGATCACGCTGGTGGCTCTGCCCTTGTCGTTGGTGGCGGCGATCTTGGCGATGCAGGCCTTGGGCGCGACCATCAATACGATGACCTTGGGCGGTATGGCGATCGCCCTCGGCGCGCTGGTGGATGACGCGATCGTGGTGGTGGAAAACATCACCCGCCGCCTGCACCAGAACCACGCCAAGCCTTTGGCACAACGCGTATCGACTGTGCATGTGGTGTTTGTCGCGACGCGCGAGATTCAAGGCTCTATCGTCTTCGCCACCCTCATTATCATGCTGGTGTTTGTGCCCTTGTTCTTCCTCTCGGGTATCGAGGGGCGGCTGATGGTGCCGCTGGGCCTGGCCTATGTGATCGCGCTGTTTGCCTCGCTGGTGGTGTCGATCACGGTTACGCCGGTCTTGGCCTCGCTGTTTTTGGGCCAGGCCTCGGTGATTGAGCGGCATCGCGAGCCGCGTTTTGTGCTGTGGTTACGGGATACTTATCGTCGTTCGCTCGATGCCATGATCCTGCGCTGGCAGGCGATCTCGGCGCTCAGCGCGGCCCTCTTGGTTGCGGCTTTGATCGGTTTGGGGCTGGCCGGACAGTCCTTTCTACCCGACTTTAACGAGGGCACGCTCACCATTGGGGTCGAGACGCTGCCCGGCACGGCGTTGGCGGAGTCGGCGCGGCTGGGGCAACAGGTGGAGGAAGTCTTGTTGACGCATCCCGAGGTCATCGCTACCGCGCGGCGCACCGGGCGCACGCCGATCGACCCGCATGCCCTTGATGTGCATCAGTCGGAGATCGAGGTGACGCTGAAGATGGGCGAGCGCAGCAAGGCGGCGTTTATGGCGGCCTTGCGTGCCGACTTTGCGCAACTGGCGGGCGTGCAGGTGGTGGTGGGGCAGCCGATCTCGCACCGCATCGACCATATGTTGTCGGGGACGCGGGCCAATATCGCGGTGAAGATCTTCGGTACGGAGCTGCCCGAGTTGCGCCGTTTGGCCGAGCAGGTGCAGGGCGTGATGCAGACGGTGCCGGGCGCGGTGGATGTGCAGATGGAACAGCAAACGGACATCCCGTTCTTGAGCGTGAAATACCGCCGCGATGCCTTGGCGCGGCACGGCCTTTCGGCGGCGGAGTTGTCCGAGACCCTAGAGGCGGCCTTTGGTGGCATCAAAGTGGGGCGCGTGGTGCAAGGTCAGGCCAGTTTTGACCTGGTGGTGCGCTACGATCCGGCGTTGCAGGGCAACCTAGACGCGATCCGTGCGACGCTGGTGACGACCCCTTCGGGTGCGCGCCTGCCACTTTCGGCCTTGGCCGAGATCGAGAACGATCGCGGCCCCTATTTTATTAACCGTGAAAATGTGCAACGCAAGATCGTCGTGATGGCCAATGTCGCTGGGCGCGACCTCAAGGGCGTGGTCCTGGAGATGCAGGCCGAGGTGGGCAAGACGGTGAAACTGCCGATGGGCTATCACATCGAATGGGGCGGCCAGTTTGAATCGGCGGCAGCGGCCTCCAAGGTCTTGTTGCTGTTGGGCGCGGCGGTGGTGGTCGGCATCTTTTTGTTGCTGTTTTTGGCCCTGCATTCGGCACGCGACGCCCTTTTGGTCATGCTTAACCTACCCTTGGCGATCATCGGCGGCGTGGTTGGGGTGTATCTGTCGGGCGGCGTGGTGACGGTGGCCGCGATCATCGGCTTTATCACCTTGTTGGGCATCGCCACGCGTAACGGCGTGATGATGATCGCGCACATCCATCATCTTGTGGAGCATGACGCGGTGACCACGGCGCTGGAGGCGGTCAAACGCGGTGCCGAGGAACGCTTAATCCCCATCTTGATGACCGCGTTGGCGGCTGGTCTGGCCTTAGTGCCCTTGGCCTTGGGCGCGGGCGAGCCGGGGAGCGAGATCCAAGCGCCGATGGCCATCGTTATCTTATGTGGCTTGGTGACCTCGACCGCGCTCAACATGGTCGTCGTCCCCGCGCTCTACCTGCGCTTTGGCGCGATTCGCGGCGTTTTGCCCAACACCGTGCCGCGTCCTGTTTCACCCTAACCCACGAAGGAGACTTTTTATGAAACGAATGATGACTGTATTACTGATGACCCTCGCCGCCCCCGTCTGGGCCGGCGCAGGCCACGACCACGGCGGCCACGAACACAGCGCACGCTACGGCGGTATCGTCAGCGAGGTGAACCACCTCTCGTATGAACTGGTCGCCAAGCCCGACAGCCTGACGCTCTACACCAGCAGCCACGACACGACGCCGATCGCGACCCGGGGCGCAACGGCCGAGGGGACGCTCTACGCCGGCAACAGCAAAACCCCCGTCGTGCTGTTACCGGCCGGTGAGAACCGTTTTCAGGCCAAAGGCCCGTTTAAGGTCGGCGTCGGCACGCGCATCGCCTTAACCGTCACGCTGGCCGGCAAAGGGCCCGCCAAGATGACCTTCAACCTGAAATAGCGGAGCGAACCGCCCGCGCTCCAGTTAGCCTCATCCCCGCGGTTGTCGTAGGAGCGGGCTTGCCCGCGATAGCACCTTGGCGGGGCTGCGTGTAGAGGTCGCTTTGTAGTGCATGGCCGCCCATTTATGGCCCATTTCGCGGTAAAATGCGCGCTCTTTTGAGCCTTTAGGATTGCCTGCCATGTTTGCCGCTGACCACCTGTTGTCTAAAACCGATCCCGAGATCTGGGCCGCTATCCAGGGTGAGACTCACCGCCAGGAACAGCATATCGAGTTGATCGCGTCGGAGAACTACACCAGCCCGGCGGTGATGCAGGCGCAGGGTTCGGTGCTGACCAATAAATACGCCGAGGGCTATCCCGGCAAGCGTTATTACGGCGGCTGTGAGCATGTCGATGTGGTTGAGCAATTGGCCATCGACCGGCTGAAAAAGCTGTATGGCGCCGAGGCGGCCAATGTGCAACCCAACTCCGGTTCGCAGGCCAACCAAGCGGTGTTGCTGGCGTTTTGCAAACCGGGCGATACCATCATGGGGATGAGCCTCGCCGAGGGCGGTCACTTGACGCACGGCATGGCGCTCAATATGTCGGGCAAGTGGTTCAATGTCGTCGCCTACGGCCTCAACGCCAAGGAAGAGATCGACTACGACCGCATGGAGGCCTTGGCGCGGGAACACAAGCCGCGCCTCATCATCGCTGGCGCGTCGGCCTATGCCTTGCGCATCGATTTTGAACGCTTTGCCAAGGTGGCTAAAGAGATAGGCGCGATCTTTATGGTCGATATGGCGCACTACGCCGGTCTGATCGCGGCGGGCGTGTATCCCAACCCGATCCCGTTTGCCGATGTCGTGACTTCGACCACCCACAAAACGCTGCGCGGCCCGCGCGGCGGCGTCATTTTGATGAAGGCTGAGCACGAGAAGGCCATCAACTCGGCCATCTTCCCCGGCCTGCAAGGCGGCCCGTTGATGCATGTCATCGCCGGTAAGGCGACCGCGTTCAAAGAGGCGGCGGGCAAGGAGTTCAAACGCTATCAAGAACAGGTGGTCGAAAACGCCCGCGTGATGTGCAAGGTGCTGATGGAGCGTGGCCTGCGTATCGTCTCGGGGCGCACCGACTCGCATGTTTTCTTGGTCGATCTGCAAGCGAAAGGTCTGACCGGAAAAGAGGCCGAGGCCGCCTTGGGTCTGGCGCATATCACGGTCAACAAGAACGCCATCCCCAACGACCCGCAAAAACCGTTCGTCACCAGCGGCATCCGCATCGGCACGCCGGCCATCACCACGCGCGGCTTTAATGAGCTGGACGCCGAACGCCTAGCGCATCTGGTCGCCGATGTGTTGGACGCGCCGAATGACGCGGCGGTGACCCTGCGCGTTAAGGCCGAGGTGGCGCAGTTGACCGCAAAACATCCGGTGTACAGCCCCGCATGAAATGTCCGTTTTGCGGCCACGCCGAGACCCAAGTCGTTGAGACGCGGGTCTCGGAGGACGCGGCCAGCATCCGCCGGCGTCGGCGCTGCATGGCCTGCGAAAAACGCTTCACCACCTTTGAGAACGCCGAGATGCGGATGCCGACCTTGGTTAAGCAGTCGGGTGAGCGGCAAGAGTTCTCGCGTGACAAGTTGCGCGAGGGGTTTCGCCGCGCCTTGCACAAACGGCCGGTCGCGACCGAACAGGTCGATGCGGCCATCGACCATATCGTGCAACGGCTGTTGACTTTGGGCGAGCGCGAGATCAGTTCGCGTCTCGTGGGCGAATGGGTGATGGCGGAACTCAAACGCCTAGACAAGGTGGCCTATATCCGCTTTGCCTCGGTGTACCGCGCCTTTCAAGACCCGGATGACTTCCGCGCGGCCTTGCGCGAGGTCGATGAGCCACGCACGGATGTTCAGCGAGATGTTCAGCATTAGCGATCATCAACACATGGCGCGCGCCCTGCAGCTAGCAGAGCGCGGGCTGTACACCGCCATGCCTAACCCGCGCGTCGGCTGTGTCTTGGTGAAGGATGGCGTGGTGGTGGGCGAGGGCTGGCATGAGCGCGTTGGCGAGCCGCATGCCGAGATTAACGCCTTGCGTGCGGCAGGCGACGCGGCACGGGGCGCGACGGCGTTTGTCACGCTGGAGCCGTGTAGCCATCACGGCCGCACCCCGCCCTGCGCCGACGCCTTGATCGCGGCGGGTGTGGCGCGCGTCGTGGTGGCCATGCAAGACCCCAATCCGCAGGTCGCGGGGCGTGGTCTCGCGTTAATGGCCGAGGCGGGCATCGCCATCGAGGTCGGGCTGATGGCGGCCGAGGCGGGCGCGCTCAATGTCGGTTTTGTCTCGCGCATGACGCGCGGCCGCCCGTGGTTACGATTAAAAACGGCCAGTTCGTTGGACGGTAAAACCGCGCTGGCCAACGGCGTGTCGCAATGGATTACCGGCCCCGCTGCGCGTGCCGATGTGCAACGCCTGCGTGCCCGCGCTTGCGCCGTGTTGACGGGCATCGGCACGGTGTTGGCCGACGACCCGCAGATGACGCTGCGTGACTTCGATACCGGTCGTCAGCCCCTGCGCATCGTGGTCGATAGCCATCTGCGTACCCCGCCGACGGCGCGTATCGTGCAGGGCGAGGGTGCGTGGATCGTCTGCGCCGAGGCCGACCGGGTGCGCCGTGATGCGCTCTTGGACGCGGGCGCGTTGACCTGGTTACAACCGGGCGCTGATGGCCGCGTTGACCTGCCGGCCTTGATGACCGAATTGGCGGGTCGCGGGATCAACGAGCTGCATGTCGAGGCCGGCGCGACGCTAAACGGCGCGTTGTTGGCGGCGGGCCTAGTCGATGAATGGATCGCCTACCTCGCGCCTAGTGTTATGGGCGACCCCGCGCGCGGCCTGTTTGCCCTGCCTGAATATACGCAAATGAGCGAGGCCCACGTCTTCCGTCTGACCGATGTACGCCAACTCGGTGACAATGTGCGCCTAACGCTGCGCCCGGGTGTGGGATAACTCTTTTGCGTTTGGGGTATTCGTGCGGCGCTTAAACCCCTAAAATAGCCGACCTTGTAGCTACTTAGGCCGTTTTTCTATGTTTACCGGAATCATTCAGGCCGTCGGCCACATCGTTAGCGTGACGCCCTTGTCGGCGGGTGGACGCGATGCGCGGGTGCTGATCGATGCGGCCACGCTGGATTTGGCCGATGTCGCGCTGGGCGACTCGATCGCCGCCAATGGCGTGTGCCTGACCGTGGTCGCCGTGGATGCGCCGCACTACAGCGTCGATGTTTCGGCCGAGACCTTTGCCTGCACGACAGGCTTTGCGGCGGGGCAGGCGGTGAATCTGGAAAAGGCCTTGCGCCTGTCCGATCGTTTGGGCGGGCATTTGGTGTCGGGTCATGTCGATGGCGTCGGCGAGGTCGTGCGCTTTGTCCCGTTGGGCGAGAGTTTTGAACTCGTCATCCGCGCCCCGGAGGCGTTGTCGCGCTATCTGGCCGCCAAGGGGTCGATCACCGTGAACGGCGTTTCGCTGACCGTGAACCGCGTCGAGGGTAGCCGACACGCGACCGATTTTTCGCTTAACCTCATCCCGCACACGCTGGAAAATACGATGCTGAACGGCATCAAGGCCGGTGACAGGGTCAATCTCGAGGCGGATATGCTGGCGCGTTATGCCGACCGCTTGATGGTTTATATGAACACGAAGGACTGATATGACAACGATTTCCCCCACCACTGAGATTATGGCCGAGCTGAAGGCCGGTCGCATGGTCATCTTGGTCGATGAAGAGGACCGCGAGAACGAGGGCGATTTGGTGATGGCGGCCGAGTTCGCGACCCCCGAGGCGATTAACTTTATGGCCCGTTACGGGCGCGGCCTGATCTGCCTGACCTTGACCGATGAGCGCTGTCGTCAGTTGGGTCTAAAACAGATGGTGTCTGACAATCAGGCGCAGCACAGCACGGCCTTTACGGTCTCTATCGAGGCGGCGGAGGGGGTGACGACCGGCATCTCGGCGGCGGATCGTGCGGTGACTATCCTCGCGGCGGTCAAGCCTGCTGCACAGGCGACGGATATCGTCCAGCCGGGTCATATCTTTCCGCTCCGCGCTCAGCCGGGTGGCGTGTTGAAACGCGCCGGCCATACCGAGGCGGGTTGCGACTTGGCCGGGATGGCTGGCCTTATGCCGGCCTCGGTGATCTGCGAGATCTTAAAAGACGACGGCGAGATGGCGCGCCTGCCGGACTTGTTGATCTTCGCCCAAGAACACGGCCTCAAGATAGGCACCATTGCTGACCTGATCCATTACCGTAGCGAGACCGAGGGGCTGGTTGAACGGCGTGCCGAGAAGACGGTGCAGACCCCGTGGGGCGCGTTCACGCTGGTGGCGTATCACGACACCACGGCGGCCGAGACGCATCTGGCCTTGGTGCGCGGTGTGTTGTCGGCGGAGGCGGAGACCTGGGTGCGCGTGCATGAGCCGGTCTCGGTGTTGGACTTTTTAGATTCGGGCACCGGCCATTCGTGGACCATGGACGCGGCGATGCGGGCCTTGGCGCAGGCCGAGCGCGGCGTGATGGTGCTCTTGCATCGTCCTGAGACCGGCGATGACCTGCTGGCGCGCCTTGGCGCCCACGCGGTGGATAGCAAGGTCGAGCTGCGCAACTATGGTATCGGCGCGCAGATCTTGCGTGATCTGGGCGTGGGCAAGATGCGGCTCTTGTCGCACCCACGCCGGATGCCGTCGATGGCCGGTTTTGGCCTAGAGGTGACGGGCTTTATGGAACAGGGGCAGTAAGATGGGGCAATATGATCGCACGCAGGAACGCGAGATCGTTTTAGACGGCACGGGGCTGCGCATCGGCATCGTGCGCGCGCGTTTTAATCACGAGATTACCGAGGGGATGTTGGCGCATTGCGTGCAGACTTTGCATGGTTTGGGCGTGGCGGATGCCGATATTACGCGCTTCAATGTGGCCGGTGCGCTGGAGATTCCGGTGCTGTTGCAACGCATGGCTACGAGCGGGCGTTTTGATGCGCTGATCGCCATTGGTTGCATCATTCGCGGCGAGACCTATCATTTTGAGATCGTCTCGAACGAGTCCAACGCGGGTATCACGCAGGTGCAATTGGATACGGGCGTGCCGATCGGTAACGCGGTGTTGACGCTGGAGAATGACGCGCAGGCGCGGATTCGCGTCGAAGAAAAAGGCATCGATGTCGCCCGCGTCGCGGTTGAGATGGCGCAGTTGCTGAGGTCGTTATGATGTTGCCCACCGAACACGATGCGGCTGAGCCGGCGGTGACCGAACGGGTCGAGATCGGCGCGAATGCGCAGCCGGCGAAACGCAGCGGCGGCAGTCGTCGCCTGTCGCGTGAGCTGGTCTTGCGCGCCCTCTATCAATGGCAGTTGAACGAGAGCACGCTGGCCGAGTTGGTCGCGCAGGCGGCGGCGACGGACATCCACGCCAAGGCCAATGTCACGCATTTTGAGACGCTGTTGGCGGGGATTTTGAAGCACGCGGCGACCTTGGACGAGACCTTGGCGCCGTTGCTCGACCGGGAGGCGGCGGCCTTGTCGCCGATCGAACACGGCGTGTTGTTGCTGGGCGCGTATGAGTTGATTCATCAGCTCGATGTGCCGTATCGCGTGGTGTTGAATGAGGCGGTCGATCTGACGAAACGCTACGGCGGCACCGATGGCCATAAGTACATCAACGGCGTCCTCGATAAACTCTCTAGGGTGGTGCGCGAAGCGGAGCGGGGCGGCTAGTCGCATCGGCGCGAGTTGACGATGAACGAGTTCGACCTGATCCGCCGTTACTTTACGCGCGCCACGCCGAGTGCCGTGTTAGGTGTGGGCGATGATGCCGCGTTGTTGGCGGTGACGCCCGGCCAGCAACTGGTGGTCTCTACCGATATGTTGGTCAGTGGCCAGCACTTTTTCCCCGCTACCGACCCTGAGGCGCTGGGTCATAAGACGCTGGCCGTCAATCTCTCTGATTTGGCGGCGATGGGCGCGCGACCGCGTTGGGCGACCTTGGCCTTGGCCTTGCCTGCGGTGGACGAGGCGTGGTTGTCGGCCTTTTCTCGCGGCTTGTTTGCCTTGGCCGATGCCCACGGCGTGGCCTTGGTCGGTGGCGATACGACGCGCGGGCCGCTGAATCTGTGCGTGACGATTATGGGCGAGGTCGCGCCGTGCGTCGCCCTGCGCCGCGATGCCGCGCAGATGGGCGACATGATCTGGGTCTCTGGCGAGTTGGGCGGCGCGGCCTTGGCCGTGCGGCATTTGCGCGGCGAGATTGACCTAGGCGCAGCGGCGGGTGCGTGTTTGCAACGGCTACATCGGCCGCAGCCACGGGTCGCTCTGGGCGTGGCGTTGGTCGGGTTGGCGCATGCGGCCATTGATGTCTCGGATGGCTTGCTCGCGGACTTGGGGCATATCTTGGAACGCTCGGCCGTGGGGGCGGTGATCGACCCCACGGCTATTCCTCGTGCCGCTGCGTTTGCTACCTTTTTTTCGGCGTTCGATGCCTGTGTTCTAGCCGGAGGCGATGACTATGAGCTGTGTTTTACCGCCGCGCCGGAACAGGCCGCCGCCATCCGCGCCGCCGCCACCGCGCTGGGCGTTGCGGTGACGCCGATCGGATTTGTCGTCGCCGAATCAGGCATAAGGGATGCGCGCGGCGAGGTTTTCGCGCACACTTGCGGTTATGACCATTTTGCTTGATCGTCCGTTTTTGCTCGCCCATCCGGCGCATTTTATTGCCCTGGGGTTTGGTACCGGGCTGGCGCCGGTTGCACCGGGCACGGTCGGCACCCTGCTGGCTTTTCCGATTTACCAGGTC
>QYQG01000040.1 GCA_007280375.1 Betaproteobacteria bacterium | reverse complement strand
GCTGGGGCGGCGGGCGGCTCGCACGGCGGCCCCGGTGGTCTTGCGTGCGGGGACGGCGGCGGGATGCGGTACGGCTGAACCGACGCTGTAAATGGCACTGTAATAACGCTGAATCGACGCTGAAAATGCGTCAAAACGCGATAGAGCGTGTGCGTGCCTGTGGTTTTCGCTTGCAATTCCTTGCCAGCCTTATATAATCCGCCGTTTCCTGTAGCGATATTGAGATCATAGCAATGGTTATTATTCGTCTTTCCCGTGGTGGCGCTAAGCATCGTCCGTTTTACAACATCGTCGTTGCGGATTCCCGTAATCGTCGTGATGGCCGTTTCATCGAGCGCATCGGCTTTTACAGCCCGCTCGCAACGGGCAACACCGAAGGCCTGCGCGTGAACCATGAGCGTTTGGCTTACTGGCAAAGCGTGGGCGCACAGTTGTCTGACACCGTAGCGCGCATCACTCGTGGCGGCGCAGCAGCTTAATCAGCCGGTTGTGATGGGGCGGGTTGCCGCCCCATATGCGGTCAAGGGGTGGTTAAAGATTCAGCCGTTTACGGAAGTGGTTGACGGTCTGCTGGATTATCCGCATTGGCTAATAGGTCGTGATGTCGGCGGTGACGCATCCTGGCGTCGCATGGCGGTGCTGGAGGCTAAGGTTCACGGTCGGTTCTTGTTGGTGCAGTTGGATGGGGTCGCTGATCGCACGGCGGCTGAGGCGGTAGTGGGTATGGAGATCGCCGTTGATCGTGCAGATCTGCCCGAGCCGAGTGTGGGTGAGTATTATTGGGACCAGTTGATCGGCCTGGAGGTGGTGGGTCATGAAGGCGTGATCTTGGGGCGTGTGGAACGCATCCTTGAGACCGGTGGTCATGACTTGCTGTGCGTTAAAGGCTATACCGATGAGGGCCATGCGGATGGGCGGGAACGCTTGATCCCCTTTGTGGCCCCCATCGTGCGTGAGGTGATGCTGGCCACAGAACATGGCGCAGGGCAGATAGCCGTAGAGTGGGCCGTCGATTATTAAGGCGCTGATGATGCAACAGATCATGCCGCGTTACGATGTTATTAGTCTCTTTCCGGAGATGTTTTCGGCCTTAACCCAGCACGGTGTCAGTGGCCGTGCCTTGCAAAATGGCTTGGCGCAGTTGCAGGTGTGGGACCCCCGGGCGTTTACGCTCGATGCGTATCGCACGGTGGATGACCGGCCGTTTGGCGGCGGGCCGGGGATGGTGATGTTGGCCGAGCCGCTGGATCTGGCCATTACCGCCATCAAGGCCGAATGGCGTAGGGCGGGGCTTGAAGTGGATGGGACGGCCTCCAGTCCGCGTTTGATTTACCTCTCGCCGCAAGGTCGAGTGCTCAATCAAACGCTGGTTGAAGAGTTGGGTCAGGCGGCGGCCTTGGGTTTGCTGTGTGGGCGTTACGAGGGCGTGGATGAGCGCGTGTTGACGCGCCATCAGGTGCTTGAGGTGTCGATTGGCGACTTTGTGTTGTCGGGCGGTGAGTTGCCGGCTATGGTGGTGTTGGATGCCTTGATTCGGCGTCTGCCCGGGGCCTTGGGGAATGCGCAGTCGGCGGAGGAAGATTCCTTCGCGACCGGTGTGTTGGATTGTCCGCATTACACACGGCCCGAGGTGTATTTGGGTCAGGCGGTGCCCGAGGTGTTGCGCTCGGGCAACCACAGCGCGATTGCGCGCTGGCGTTTGCAACAGGCCTTGGGGCGTACCGCACAGCGCCGCCCCGATGTCTTGGCTCGGCGTGTGGCGACACAGCCGCTGAGTGGTGAAGAACAGGATTTACTCGCCTCATTTGAGGCGGGCAAAGTGGCAGGAAATTAGCCTAGCGTAAGCCGGGTATTTAGAAACGAGGTAATGTCCCCACGGGGACCTCTCTCCTCAACAAACGAAAGGAAGTATCATGAATCTAATCGCTCAATTGGAGCAAGAAGAGATCGCCCGTCTGGGTAAGACCCTGCCCGCGTTCGCCCCCGGCGATACGGTGGTGGTGAATGTGAAGGTCAAGGAAGGCACGCGCGAGCGTCTACAAGCCTATGAAGGTGTCGTGATTGCCAAGCGTAATCGCGGCCTGAACTCGTCGTTTATCGTGCGTAAGATCTCCGCCGGTGAAGGCGTGGAGCGTACCTTCCAGACTTATTCGCCGTTGGTGGCCAGCGTTGAGGTCAAGCGTCGTGGTGCGGTGCGTCGCGCCAAGCTGTATTACCTGCGCGGCCTGACCGGCAAGTCGGCGCGTATCAAGGAAAAGCTGGATCATCACAAGAACCCGAAGAAGGCTGTTAAAGCGCCTTGATGTGCCTTAATGCGCCTTGAGGGGCGTGTTGTGTAGCCAGAAAAAACCGCCTTCGGGCGGTTTTTTTGTGGGTGTCTGTGGTGCGTGCCTCAGACGGGAGCCCCCAGCCGGTCTATTTGCAGGTGAAGTTTTGACTAAAGATCTCGTGCAGGATGTCGCTTGCTGGCCGCGACTTGAGCGACGGGGTGGCGTTGATCCGCGAGGTGATGAGCAGGGGGATGTGCTGCTTGCTATTTTCGGGGATGCAAAAGAGGGACTTGCCGCTTCTTTTGATGGCGTAAAAGTTGGCGGCGGCGATGTAGCCGTTGGTGTAGCTGTGACACATGACGGCGAGGGTGCGTACCTTGTCTGTGCCAGTGCACATGCTGAGTAGGGTCGCGCCGTTGGGCGTGTTGTTGCTGGCGGCCACCCCAGAGAGGGAGGTGATTGCGAGGACCGCTGCGGTAAGCCAGCGCGCGTGGGGGTGAGTGGCGTTTATGTCTTGCATGATATGGTGGGCCCCCCGAGAGTCGAACTCGGCACCAACGGATTATGAGTCCGCTGCTCTAACCAAGCATGAGCTAGAGGCCCGTTAATCGTTAATTAGCCAGTTAATGGCGGGATGCGCGGTTTAACTCCCGCTATCCAAGAAGCTACGCAGTTTCTCTGAGCGGCTGGGATGACGCAGCTTGCGTAGGGCCTTGGCCTCAATCTGACGGATGCGCTCGCGGGTCACATCAAACTGCTTGCCCACCTCTTCGAGGGTGTGGTCGGTGTTCATCTCGATACCGAAGCGCATACGCAACACCTTGGCTTCGCGCGGCGTTAACCCTTCCAGCAAATCCTCGGTGACCTCGCGCAGGCTGGAGATCACGGCCGCTTCGGCCGGCGATAGCGTTGCGCCATCTTCAATGAAGTCACCCAAATGCGAGTCTTCGTCATCGCCGATGGGGGTCTCCATGGAGATAGGCTCCTTGGCGATCTTGAGGATCTTGCGAATCTTGTCTTCGGGCATCTCCATCTTTTCGGCCAGCACCTTGGCATCGGGTTCGATGCCAGTTTCTTGCAGGATCTGCCGTGAGATACGGTTCATCTTGTTGATGGTCTCGATCATGTGCACCGGGATGCGGATGGTGCGCGCCTGGTCGGCGATCGAACGGGTGATGGCCTGACGGATCCACCAGGTGGCGTAGGTGGAGAACTTGAAACCGCGCCGGTATTCGAACTTGTCCACCGCCTTCATCAGGCCGATGTTGCCTTCTTGGATGAGGTCGAGGAATTGCAGGCCGCGATTGGTGTATTTTTTGGCGATCGAGATGACGAGGCGCAGGTTGGCCTCGATCATCTCGCGCTTGGCCATGCGTGATTTTGCCTCGCCGGTGGACATGCGCTTGCTGATGTCTTTGAGCGCCGCAATGGCGAGACCCGATTGACCTTGCAGGGTCTTGAGACGCAACTGTTGTTCATTGATGACGTGGCGCTGGCGGTCTAATCCGGCACTATAGGTCGCCCCTACGGCGATCTCGGACAATAACCACGCTGGGTCGCCGTGATTGCCTGGGAAGGTCTTGATGAAATGCGCGCGCGGCATGCTGCATTTGTTGACGGCGATGTCCATGATGGCGCGCTCTTCAATGCGCACCTGTTCGACCATGTGGCGCACGCTTTCGCAGAGGTGATCGACTTGTTTGGCCGAGAATCGGATACCCAGAATGAGGTGCGAAATATCTTCTTGGAGTTTGAGGCATTGTTTGCTGCCCGTGCCATAGCGGGTGCGCGTCTTGGCTTGCTGCTCTTGGAGGCGGCGGAGATTGGTAAATCGTTCGGTGGCTTCTGCCTTTAGTAGCACCAGGTTGGCTGCTGTTGCGGCTGCGCGACGGGTCTCTTCATCTTCTCCATCGGCGTACACCTCGGTGTTTTCCGCTTCTTCGCTTAAACGCATATCGTCGCCGCTGTCGGTGACAAACCCGTCGATTAATTCTTCGACGCGCATCTCATCGCGTTCGATACGATCCCAGAGTTCGATGATTTGCATGAGACTAAAGGGGCAGGCAGAGATGGCCTGCATCATGTGTTGGAGTCCCTCTTCAATCCGCTTGGCGATGGCGATCTCTTTTTCGCGGGTGAGGAGTTCTACGGTGCCCATCTCGCGCATGTACATCCGTACCGGATCGGTGGTGCGGCCAAATTCGGCATCAACGGTAGAGAGCGCGGCCTCGGCGGCCTCGGCGGCATCTTCATCTGCAACCGCGGCAGGGGGGTCGCTTAGGAGGATGGTTTCTGCATCTGGGGCCTCGTCATAGACATGGATGCCCATGCCGTTGAGCATGGTGACTACGCCTTCAAGTTGGTCTGCCGCGAGATCGGGGAGGTGATCATTGATCTCGGAGTAGGTCAGATAGCCGCGTTCTTTCCCTAGGAGAATCAGTGCTTTAAGCTTTGTACGATTGTCTTCCCCTTTTGTTTGATCATTTTCCCCAGCCAGGAAGATCTCTGGGATGGTCTTTTTATTTGCGGGGGCCCGTTTTTTTGTGGCCGTGGCGGGTGGGGCGGCCTTGGTGGCGGAGGCGGTGTTCTTAGTGATTTTGGTCGTCATCGCGAGCGTTTTATAAGGCCAAATTAATAGAGGATTATACACGATAAGGTGTTGTATATCCACTCGTGTGGTGGGCGGTTAGACTTTTCGGGAGCGTAGGGCTGATTGGAGTGCGGCGCGTTCATCCGCATTTAATTTACTAGGGTTATTACGGGAGAGTCGGTGTATATCAAGCTGATTGGCGCGCGTAACTAGGCTGGCTAGGGCCCCCGTGAGTTCGGCCTCCGCGTCGTAATCGTCACCCCATTGTATGATCTTCTCTACCGCAACGCGGAGGGTGGCGGCGTGTTCGCTATTGCGCGTTTGCTCGATGAGGTCGCGGCTGTTGAGGGGGTGGGGACTGGCTTGAATATGCTCGAGAACCGTCTGTAGTGCACTGTTGGTTGTGGGGTGAGACTGCGTGTGTTCGAGGATGCGCTGGGCCCACTCTGGGGTGTGTAAAAGGCATTGCAACACGATGAACTCGGGGCCACGCAAGGCCTCAGCAGAGGAGGTGGGCTGGCTTGGTCGCTGCGCGGGGCGCGGGGCGCGGTAGGTCGAGGACGGAGGGCTAACGCCCGTGAGTTCGGTCAAGCGTTGATGTAGGTTGCGCGCCAAGAGCGGTGCGCTCTTTACTTGATTGAGATAGGGCAGGACGAGGGTAGCCAGTCGCACTTGGTCTTCAGGCGTGTTGAGGTCTAGCCCCCGGCGTAAGGCATTAAACAAGAATTCAGAGAGGGGTTGTGGGTGTTGGATGAAGGCCTGCCAGGCGGTGAGGCCTTGCTTACGCACAAAACTATCCGGGTCCTCCCCTTCGGGTAGAAAGACAAAACCGATCTGCTTGCCGTCTTGCAAGGTGGGCAGGCAGTTTTCCAGTGCGCGCCAAGCGGCCTTACGGCCGGCGTTATCGCCGTCAAAGGCAAACACGATGCGATCGACGCGGCGTAACAGGGTATGCACCTGATCCGCGGTAACGGCCGTCCCTAGCGTGGCGACGGCGTTCTCCGCGCCCGCTTGGGTGAGCATGACGACATCCATGTAGCCCTCAACGACGACGACGCTATCGTCGTGCTGGATGCCGCGCCGATTTTCGAATAGGCCATAGAGTTCGCGCCCCTTGTGAAAGAGGGGGGTCTCGGGTGAGTTGAGGTATTTGGGTTTGCCATCGCCTAGGAGTCGGCCACCAAAGCCGATCAAGCGGCCGCGTTCGTTGCGGATCGGGAACATGATGCGATCACGGAAGCGGTCGTAGCGCTTGCCTTCGTCACCGGCCACGACGAGGCCGGCCTGCTCGACCTCGGCACTGGCGTAATCGCTGAGGGCCGCCGCCAGTCCTTGCCAGCCGGCATCGCTGTAGCCGAGTTCAAAACGGACGGCGGTTTCACCGGTAACGCCACGGCCTTTTAGATAGTCGATGGCGGGCGTGTGGCGTTTGAGTGCGTTACGATAATGCGTGTTGGCGGCCTCGAGGTGGGTTACGAGGCGGGTATTTAGACCGTCTTCGGGGCGTGCCTCACGGGGGTCTTCAGGGACTTGCATCCCGACCCGGCCCGCAAGGTCTTTGACCGCATCAATGAACCCCATGCCGCTGTATTCCATTAGGAAACTGATCGCCGTGCCGTGCGCGCCGCAGCCGAAGCAGTGGTAAAACTGTTTGCTTGGGCTGACGCTGAAGGAGGGGCTTTTTTCGTTATGGAAAGGACAGCAGGCTTGATAGTTGGCGCCGGCCTTTTTGAGCGGGACTTGCGGATCGATCAGCGCGACGATGTCGGTGCGATCGAGTAGGGTTTGGATGAAATCCTGGGGGATCATCGCGCGGTGTCGAGTGTGCTGTGGCTAGCCGAGTGCAGCCTTGATGAGGGCCGAGACCGCCGTCATGTCGGCACGGCCAACGAGGCGCGGCTTGAGGTTGGTCATGACCTTGCCCATGTCACGCGGGCCGGCAGCCCCCGTCTCAGTAATGGCGGCCTGGATGAGCGCGGCGACCTCGTCGGGACTAAGCGGTTGCGGCAGGTAACCCGCCAAGACCGTTAGCTCGAAGGCCTCGATATCGGCTAAATCTTGCCGTCCAGCCGCCGTATATTGCGTCAATGAATCGCGGCGTTGCTTGGAGAGTTTTTCGAGAATAGCGATGACGCCGGTGTCGTCCAGGTCAATACGCTCGTCGATCTCGCGTTGCCGTATGGCGGCGATGATGAGTCGTATTGCCGACAGGCGCGCGGTCTCGCGGGCCCGCATGGCGGCTTTCATGTCGTCCTGGATGCGCAGCTTGATAGACATGTGAGCCTTAGGAGAACGGACAATCACACCCAGCGTGCGCCGGGTGCGTGATTAGAACAGCTTGGGCGGCAGGGTTTGGCTGCGCATGCGCTTGTAGGTGCGCTTGACGGCAGCGGCCAGCTTGCGCTTGCGCTCGTTGGTGGGCTTCTCGTAGAACTCGCGCGCACGCAGTTCGGTCAAGAGACCGGTTTTTTCAATGGCACGCTTGAAGCGACGCATAGCGACTTCAAACGGCTCGTTATCTTTGAGGCGTACATTCGGCATATCAGCAGACTCGACTTAAACTTAAAAATGAGTCGTGGATTATAGCCACAGCAAACGGAGATTACAAGCTATCCTACGCACATGTTGGTATTGGGTATCGAATCTTCGTGCGACGAGACGGGCGTGGCGCTGTATGACACGGCGCGCGGCCTGCGTGCGCACGCGCTTCACACCCAAGTGGCGATGCACGCCGAGTATGGCGGTGTGGTGCCTGAGCTGGCTTCGCGCGACCATATCCGCCGCGTCGTGCCGCTGACGCAGCGGGTCTTGAGTGATGCGGGTGCGGTGCGCGCGGATATCGATGCCATCGCCTATACCCAAGGGCCGGGACTCGCCGGTGCCTTGTTGGTCGGCGCAAGCTTTGCGCAAGGGCTGGCGGTGGCCTTGGGCGTGCCGGCGATCGGTGTACACCATCTCGAAGGGCATCTGCTTTCGCCCTTGCTAGCCGAACCGCGGCCCGAGTTTCCGTTTATTGCCCTGCTGGTCTCGGGCGGTCACACCCAGTTGATGCAGGTCGATGGTGTGGGGCGTTACACCATCCTAGGCGAGACGCTGGATGATGCCGCCGGTGAGGCCTTTGATAAAACGGGGCAGCTGCTCGGCTTACCCTACCCGGGCGGGCCGGAGATCTCGCGTCTGGCCGAGCGGGGCGATGCCAGTAAATACGCCTTGCCACGGCCGATGCTGCACAGCGCCGACCTCGATTTTAGTTTTAGCGGCCTAAAAACAGCGGTGCTGAACCTGGTGCACAAACACCCCGAGGCGCGCACGGAGGATGTGGCCGCTGCATTTCAGGCCGCTGCCGTCGATGTCTTGGCGGGCAAGGCCATGAAGGCGCTCAAGCAATCGGGGATGCGGCGGCTGGTGGTCGCCGGTGGCGTGGGCGCGAATCGCCAGTTGCGGCAACGATTGGATGCTGACGCGTTGCTTCTCGGCATCCGGGTGTATTACCCGCCGCTCGACCTGTGCACCGATAACGGCGCGATGATTGCCTTTGCGGGGGCGCAACGCCTCATGGCGACCGCGCCGGCGGATGGCATCTTTACCGTTCGGCCACGCTGGGATTTGGCGCAGGTGACGGCCCTCTAGCCATGCTAGGGTATAGCCTTCAAGGATAGTGTGAAGTGTTTATCGACCCATTCTTGCAGGTGCAACAGGCGTAGCGCTTCGTCGGGGAAGATCAAGGCCAGCGAGATCGCGCCCAAGGCCAGCACCAGCGTGAACGAACTCAATACGCTGGCCGGCCGTAACCAGCCCCAGTAGCGCGCGGCGACATAGGCCATGTCTTTTTCGTGTTCGGCGAGGTTCATCCAGTAGCGCAACATGCCGACCACCAGATAGACGCTGTAGCCACCGGCCAAGGAGGCGAGGAGGATGCGGAACACCGACAGCATGTCGATCTGATCGAGGCCTTTGTAGAACAGCGAGACGGCGCCGACCGCGATCGAGGCCAAAAAGGCCAAGGCGATGTTGATAACGAGGCGTTGCCGTTCGCGGGCGAGGTCGCGTTGGCGACGGATGAAGAAGTCGTCGATCTCGGCCTTGAAGTATTCGATCTTTTCTTGCACACGGCTGGAGATCTCGGCCTTCATGACGGCGATGCGTTGGTCCAGCACGCCGGTCATGCGTTCGGCGGCATAGTCGACCAGCTCGCGCACATCGTCCTTGGTGAGGCTGCGTTGGTCGTGCAGTTCTTGCGAGATCTTGTCGAGTTTGGTGTCGATCTCGTGGCTGGCGTTGCGCACGATGGCGTCGAGACGGTCGCCGGCGCGGTCGATGATAGTGTCCGAGGCCGAGGTTATATTCTCGCGCGCGTAGTCCATCTCTTTTTCGAACCAAGCCATGCTGACCTCCTAAGGTTTTCGGAAACCACCCTCTTCGCCCTTGATGAGGCGTTGGATGTTGTCTGTGTGTCGCCAAAAGATTAACACGATGAGGATAATGATTGCGCCGAGGCCCTCGGTGCCCAGCCACGCCGCGATGAACGGGGTTGCGCCCGAGGCTACGAGGGCGGACAGTGAGGAGACGCGGGTGAGGCCAAAGACGATGCCCCATGTGAGCAGGCAGGCTCCGCCCAATAAGGGGTCGATGGCCAACAAGACGCCGGCCGCCGTGGCAACGCCTTTGCCGCCTTTAAAGCCAAAGAACACCGGCCACAGGTGACCGATAAAGGCCATCAGCCCGGCCAGTGCAGGCAGCCATGCGGGGATGGAGACCTGCGTCCCCACGGCATAGGCCAAGCCCACCGCCAACGCGCCTTTTAGGCCGTCGCCGAACAGGGTTAGGGCGGCGATCTTTTTGTTGCCGGTGCGTAGGACATTGGTCGCGCCGGGGTTGCCGGAGCCGTAACTACGCGGGTCGGGCAGGCCAAAGGCGCGCGACAACAACACCGCGGCGGAGAGCGAGCCTAAAAGATAGGCGGCGAGTAAGGTCAGCAAGGTTAGCGTCATAGGCGGTAGAATAGCAGACCTTTACGCTCGCACTATTGATTTCATGGATATCCTCTTCTTACGCGATTTTCGTCTCGACATAACTATTGGCCTCTACGAATGGGAGCGGCAGGCGCCGCAACCGGTCTTGATCGACCTCGAGATCGGCCTCTACGACCATAAGGCCGGCCATAGCGATGCGATCGTTGACACCATCGACTATGGCCAGGTGGCGCAACGGATCAAGGATAGCCTCGTCGATAAGAATATCCGCCTAGTGGAGACCTTGGGCGAGCACATCGCCGAGATCGTGCGCGGCGAGTTTGGTGCGCCGTGGGTGCGTATCACGGTGCGCAAGTTGGCGATCTTGGGTCATGTTAAAGAGCTGGGCATCATCATCGAGCGCGGCAGCCGGCTGTGAGTGCCGCGCAGCGTTGCTGACGGTTGACCTGTGGTTATGTGCCTGATTTGATAAGCGCGCCACGAACGAAATCGACTCTCTAGCGTTCGTTCCGCAGCTATTAAAAAAATGGGTTGGGTGTCTTTTGCGCCGTGTACAATGCCCGTCAGCCTGCTAATGCTTGGCGGGATAAAACAAGGGGGAGACATGAAATTATCACACTTCAAGATGGCCGTTGTAACGAGCCTATCGGTCATGGTAACGCAGGCCTTTGCGGGACAGGAAGGGCTTACCTATCGTAAGGCTATCCAGCCGCTGTGGGAGCAAAAGTGCAAAATGTGCCATGGCGCTAGCTCGCCAGGGCTTGCTGAATTCAATGAGAACAAGAGCAAATATAAGGCCTTGAATAAGGGGCCGCGCATGGATAGTTACCCCGCACTGACCCATTTTGTGGGTTGGCCAGATACGGGCGCGATGATGCGTCGTTTGGATGACGGTAAGCATACTAAAGATGGCAAGCCTGGGAATATGTACCTTTACTTGGGTGCTAATGAGGAGGAGCGTCAGAATAACTTGTCTGTTTTTAAGGGGTGGGTGAGTGAGGCGGGCTGGATCCTGAAGAAGTTCCCTGATTTGACGCGTGAGGATTTGGGAAAAATGAATGTCCTTGAATAGCGTTCAAGTTTAAGGTTCGCCGCTCGTTGATTGAGGCTTGATGTGTACGAGGTTGGCGGTCGTAGCGGATCCCCGTTCAGCACCTAGGCCAAACCTTGCCAATGAATAGAACGCCCTTTATCCGTTGTCCTTCTCTAGGGATTTCATGGACCACTGTTTGACCAGCGCGTAGAGAGCCGGGATCACCGCAAGCGTGAGCACCGTCGATGAAACCATGCCGCCCACCATGGGCGCGGCGATGCGGCTCATGACTTCCGATCCGGTACCGGTGCCCCACAGGATGGGCAGAAGACCGGCCATGATCGCCACCACGGTCATCATTTTCGGGCGCACGCGTTCGACAGCCCCTTCCATGACGGCTTTATAGAGGTCGGATGCCTCCGGTAGGCGACCCTCGATGCGACATTTCGTTCTGATCGCTTCCCAGGCGTGATCGAGGTAGATCAGCATGACCACGCCTGTCTCGGCCGCTACGCCGGCCAACGCGATAAAGCCGACGGCTACTGCCACCGAGAGGTTGTAGTCGAGTAGCCACATCAGCCACACCCCGCCGACTAGGGCAAAGGGCACTGAGAGCATGACGATCAGGGTTTCGGTCAGACGCCTGAAGTTGAGATAGAGCAGCAGGAAGATGGAGAGCAATGTGATCGGGATGACGATCTTCATTTTCTCGATGGCGCGCTCCATGTATTCGAATTGGCCGCTCCAACTGATGTAATAGCCTGGCGGGAACTTGACCTGTGCCGCGACAGCCTGCTTCGCGTCGGCGACATAGCCACCGATGTCGCGGCCGCGGATGTCGATGTAAATGTAGGCGGAGAGCAGCGCGTTCTCGGTGCGGATGCCCGGCGTGCCCTTGGTGATTTCCACCCGGGCCAGCTGTCCGAGCGGTACCATGGCAGAGGTTGCGCCCATTCCGCCGCTGACGGGAATGAGCACTTCGCTGGCAATGCGCTGCGGATCAGAACGCAGTTCACGGGGATAACGAACCGTCACACCGAAACGCTCACGCCCCTCCACCGTGGTGGTTACTGTCTCGCCCCCCAGTGCCGTGCTGATCACATCCTGCACTTCGCCGACGGTTAGACCGTAGCGGGCAAGCTGTTCGCGATCCGGTGTGATGTCGAGGTAAAAACCACCGGTTATGCGCTCGGCAAAGGCCGATGTGGTGCCGGGAACGGTCTTCACCGCGGCTTCGATTTCCTTGGCCAGCCGTTCCATTTCATTCAAGTCCTTGCCAAACACCTTGATGCCGATCGGGGTGCGAATGCCCGTGGAGAGCATGTCGATGCGCGCCTTGATGGGCATGGTCCAAGAATTCGCCACACCGGGGAATTGCAGTGCTTGGTCCATCTCGGCGATTAGTTTGTCTATGGTCATGCCGGGGCGCCATTGCGCTTCCGGCTTGAGATTGATCACCGTCTCGAACATCTCGGTCGGTGCTGGGTCGGTCGCCGTGTTGGCGCGACCGGCCTTGCCATACACCGAGGTCACTTCGGGAAAGCTTTTGATGATCTTGTTTTGCGTCTGTAACAGCTCGGCCGCCTTGGTGATCGATAGGCCTGGCAAGGAGGTCGGCATGTAGAACAGCGTGCCCTCGTTGAGCGTTGGCATGAATTCCGAACCCAGTTGCGAGGCCGGATAGAGGGAGAGGAGCATGACCGCGACCGCCGCTGCAATGGTGGTCTTTTTCCAGTGCATCACCCAGAGGATGATCGGTCGATAGGCCCAGATGAGGAAGCGGTTCACCGGATTCTTCGCCTCCGGCATGATCCTGCCGCGAATGAACAGCAGCATCAGCACCGGCACCAAAGTCACCGAAAGCAGGGCTGCGCCGGCCATAGCGAAGGTCTTGGTGTAAGCCAGCGGAGAGAACAACCGACCCTCCTGTGCCTCCAGAGTGAACACGGGCAGGAAGGAGACGGTGATGATCAGCAGCGAGAAAAACAGGGCCGGGCCGACTTCCTGACAGGCCGCGATGATGGCATCAAATCTCGATTCGCCCTCCCTGAGTCGTTCCAAGTGTTTGTGTGCGTTTTCGATCATGACAATGGCCGCGTCAATCATGGCCCCGATGGCAATGGCGATGCCGCCTAGGCTCATCAGGTTCGAGTTTATGCCGAGCAGGTGCATGGCGATGAAGGCGATCAGGATGCCGACCGGTAGCATCAGGATGGCGACCAGCGCACTGCGCAGGTGGAGCAGAAAGACGAAACAGACCAGCGCGACGATGACCGATTCCTCGGCCAGGGTGCGCGTCAAGGTGTCGATGGCGCGGTGGATCAGTTCGGAACGGTCATAGACGGTCTCGATGGTCACCCCCTCGGGCAGTCCGCCCCTGACTTCAGCGATTTTCTCCTTGATGTTGTGGATGACTTCGAGGGCATTCTGACCATGGCGTGCCATAACGATGCCTGATACCACCTCGCCTTCCCCGTTGAGTTCGGTCAGGCCGCGCCGCTCGTCCGGCATCAATTCGACGCGGGCAATGTCACGAATCAGCACCGGCGTGCCCTTTTCGCTCTTCACCACCAGCCGTTCGATGTCTCCGGCTCCACGCAGATAGCCACGGCCTCGCACCATGTATTCGGTTTCGGCCATTTCAACGACCCGGCCACCGACATCCCGGTTGGAATCACGAATCACCTGGGCAATCTTCATCAACGGAATGCCGTAGGCGCGCAGTTTCACCGGGTCGACCGTGACCTGATAGGTCTGTACAAAACCGCCAATGGAAGCGACTTCGGCGACTCCGTGCGCCTTGGTCAGTTGGTAACGCAGATACCAGTCCTGGAGGGTGCGCAGCTCGGCCAGTGTCTTGTCCTTGGCCAGCAGCGCGTATTGGTAGACCCAGCCGACGCCGGTGGCATCCGGCCCGATCTGCGGCGTGATGCCCTTGGGCATGCGACCGGTGGCGAAATTGAGATATTCGAGCACCCGCGAGCGTGCCCAGTAGATGTCGGTGCCATCTTCGAAGATGATGTAGACGAAAGAGGCGCCGAAGAAGGAGAAACCGCGCACCACCTTGGATTTTGGCACCGACAGCATGGCCGTGGTAAGCGGATAGGTGACTTGATCTTCTACGACCTGCGGGGCTTGACCGGGGTATTCGGTGTAGACGATGACCTGCACATCCGAGAGATCGGGCAGTGCGTCGATCGGCGTACGCAGTACGGCGAGGATGCCGGCGAGGATGATGAACAGGGTGGCGAGCAGAACGAGGAAGCGGTTTTTTGCCGACCAGTCGATGAGGGCACTCAGCATGTCAGCGCGCCTTGGCTTCTATCTGGGTGATGACCCACTCGCCGGGTTTTCGTTCGACGAAGCTGAAGGTGATTTTCGCGCCGGGTTGGAGCGTGCCGATCAGTGCGTTATGGGTCAGCATGAAATCCATGGTCATGGCCGGCCATTTGAGACTCGCCACCGGGCTGTGGGTGATGGATACCGTTCCCGTCTTGATGTCGACAGCCTCAAGCCTGCCTTCGGCGCGGTGACTGACTGATGGCGCAGGGGCGGCAGTGAATCCGCCAATCGCCGCCTTGAGATTGCTCTCTGCATCGATCAGGAAGTTGGCGGCGACCACGACCGGCTCGCCGCTTCGAACGCCTTCGATGACCTCGACGAGGTGTTCATTGCGGGCACCGAGCCGGACCTCGCGTGGCTCGAAGCGGCCTTCGCCGATCTGGACCAGAACGATGCGGCGGATGCCACTGTCGATGACGGCCGAGATCGGCACCGTGATGACGGGTTTTGTGGTTGCCACGGTCAGTTCTACTTGGGCAAACATGCCGGGCTTGAGTAATTGTCCGGGATTGGCGAGTTCGATGCGAATCGGAACGGTGCGTGTCTCGGTTGCAAGCCGTGGATAGACATAGGTAACCGTTCCCTTGAACACTTTTTCCGGGTAGGCGTTGATCTTCACTGTGGCCCCTGCGCCGAGTTTCACCAGGCCGATGTCCTGTTCGAAAACGTCTGCGATGACCCACAAGGCCGAGAGGTCGGCGATCTGGTAGAGCGTTTCACCCGGCATGAAGCGTGTTCCTTGCAGTGCTTTCTTCTCGGTGACGATGCCGGTGACCGGCGAACGAAAGGTCAGGGTGCGTTTGATTTCTCCGGACTGAGACAGTGCCTTGACCTGATCTTCGGAGATGTCCCAGTGATGAAGGCGTGCCAGGCTCGAACCGGCAAGCTGGCGCATGGCGGCCTGCGGTTCTGCACCGGCATCTTTCAACGAGGCCACGCCCTGCATAGCGATGGCATATTCGCGCTGGGCGGAGACCAGATCGGGGCTGTAGACCTCGAATAGCGGCTGACCCTTGGTGATCGGCTGGCCGGTGACATTGACGTGCAATCGTTCGATATACCCTTCGAACTTGGGCGAAATGGCGTAGGTACGACGTTCATCCGGTTCGATACGGCCTGCGGCGCGGACGATTCTGTCCAGTGGCTGCTGACGGGCCGTCTCGGTTCTGACGCCGAGTTTCTGTACCTTCTCGGTGCTGATTTTGACCTGGTTGGCGGCGGCGGATTCAATGTCCTGCTCACCCTCGAACACCGCGATGTAGTCCATGCCCATCGGGTCCTTCTTTGGTGTCGGCGAGGTGTCTGGCAACCCCATCGGGTTGCGGTAGTAGAGCGGCTTAGGCTTGGCTTCGGCGGCAGGGGTGAGTGCGGGTGCTGCACTGTGGCTGCCAAACCAGTAACCCGCACCGGCAGCCAGCAGGGTCGCCAGGAGTGCGGCCAGGATTCCGTATTTCATAGATCCTCCCCGATCAATCGTTCGATGTCTGCCAGGCGCGTCTGTTGCTCGGCTTGTGCCTTGATGATGTCCTGTCTTGCCCTGCGAATCTGCCGTTGCGCATCGAGCAGGGTGGCGAAATCCACCCTGCCGGTCTCATAACCGGCCAGTGCTGCGCTGAAGGTGATTTTGGCCTGCGGCAACAGACTCGTTTGCGCCAGTCTTTCCATGCGCCGCGCCGCATCGAGGCTGGCAAGGTTCTCGGAAAGCTCGCTCAACAACTGGTTGGTGGTGGATTCCTTGCGGGCACGGACCGCCTCGATCATCTTGTCGGCCTCCCGTTCCTGACTGCGACGGCTTTCCTGTTGCAATGGCAGGTTAAGTTCGAGCATCAGCTCCCACTCGTTGACACGATTGCGCGTCTGGATGGGTGAGACGCCGAGCGTGAAGTCCGGGTAACGATTGCGATAGGTCAGGTCGCGGTTTTTTTCCGCCGCGCGAATCTTGGCTTCCTCCGTGAAGAGTTGTGGATTCTTCTGGCGCAGGCGATCTTCCAGTGCCGCAGTGCCGAGTGTCAGGACGGCTGGAATCGGTCGTCCTCGTTCCGGGTCGGCCAGCGGAGACTCTGCGGGACGCGCCAGCACGGTATTGAGACGGGAGCGCGTATGGTGATATTCGGTCTCCATCTGGATCAGTTCCCCTCGCATTGCGGTGCGCTCCACCTGAACGCGGATCGCATCCTGCTGCGGCACCAGTCCGCTGGCATAGCGTGCCTGGGCAATACCCTCGATGCCGTCAATCAGTCCAATGACTTCTTTGGTCAGACGGATCAGTTGGCCGAGGGCGAAATACTGGGCGTAGGAGGTCTTGATGCGAGCTGCCTGTTCTGCCCAGGTGATGTCGGCCCTGTTTTTCGTCACCTCAGCCTCGGCTTGTGCTGCGTCGCGCTTGAGGTCGCGCTTGCCCCAGAAGGGCAGCGGCTGAATCAGCGTGTATTTTGTTTTGCCGACACGGCTTGGGAGCAGATTGAGGCCGCCATTGGAGCCGTCATTCGAGTCAAAATTGGTGATATTTTGAAGTTCGGTGCGAAATACCGGGTCGGGCAGCGCGCCGGCCGGATAGACCCGTTCCAGAGCCGCCTCGGCTTCCAGACGCATGGCGGCGTATTCCGGATTTCTCCCCTTAGCGTAATCGAGCAGACTCTCTAGGGTTCTGCCCAGCGCGACATCCTGGGCCAGCACGGGCGTTTGCATACTCATGGCCAGCAAGAGGGCAAGTGCCAGAGTGGCGCGCATGTTATGGCTCGAAACGGATGATGGTGAGTGCGCCGTCCACCTCGTTGGCAATGAAGCGGATATTGTCCCCCTCTTTCATGCGGGACAGCCAGGCGGCCTCCTTGACACGAAACATCATGGTCATGGCCGGCATGTTGAGATTGACCAGTGGACCGTGGGCGACGGTGACTCGACCGGTGGGTTTGTCGACTTTCTTGACGACACCATGAGCCATTTGCGCTTTGACCGGTGTCTGGGTCGTGTGTCCGTTGTGCCCGCTGTGCTCGCCAGCCGCTATGCCCGGTGCGGAAAAGCTGATGGCGAGAAGGATGGACGCGGTTGCAGCAGCCTTTTTTACGAGATTATCCCCGATTGGATTGGGGAGGGTGTCGTCTGAACGGGGCAACCTAACCGGAATTTGATGGGTAGATGATGTTTTTGTCATATTGCGTCTCGTTCCTTATGATTATTCAACTTGTCAATGCGCGCCACAAATGATTCTGAGCGTTTTTTCTGCCAAGCTTTGAGTGCGTCAGCTGGCACAACATGCCCCCGTTGCTTTTTGTGGCAGAGGGGCATTGTAAAGGAACATCTGCATAACCCCCGCCCAAACTGGCGCTGGCTAATACATTGAATTTAATGCGAGACTTTTCATGGCAAACGCCTAAAAACCACGTATTTCGCATGTTTTTGCCTTGTTTTCGGGCAATTTCCTGATTTT
>QYQG01000055.1 GCA_007280375.1 Betaproteobacteria bacterium | reverse complement strand
GTCCTGGCCCCTAAGGCCTTTGCGCTGGCGGATGGCCCGGCCGTCCTGCGCGTCCTGTCGGCGACCGCCACAGAGCAGACCGCTCATGCGGACTATCTGGCCGCGTTGCGTAAAGAAAGCAAAAAAGCCCTAGCTGCGTGGTGAGGGTGTCAGCCTTGACACGATGGCCAAGGGATACAGGCCCCGTCCTCGCGTCTTTAACTAACCACGCCCCAACCGGCGGCGCGCAGGGTCTGTTTTAAGGCTTCGGCCGTGGCAATCTGTGGATCAAAATCGATCTCGGCTTGTGCGTCTTCTAGGATGACTACGGCGCGGCTGACGCCGGGTTGTTCGCGTAGTTTGCGTTCGACGCTGGCGGCACAGCCCATGCAGGTCATGCCGGAGATGTTGAGGGTCATGGTTTCCATAAAGGGTTCAACTCAAAGATTGGATAATGGATTCTACCGCCATGAGTCGTTCGGGCAAACCTGCGCACGGTAGGGTGATGCGAATACGATCGGGGCCGGCGAGTTTGCAGTCGCGGCGGGTTTGGATGAGGGTGATGATCCGCATCGGGTCGATCGGCGGTTTGGGGACGAACTGTACGGTAAGTCCGATCTCGCTGGCATCGAGACGGCGAATCCCCAATGGACGGGTGCGGATGCGTAGCCGATGTGCGGCTAAGAGGGTGATGACGGGGTCCGGTAATAGGCCAAAGCGGTCGATCATCTCCTCTTGGATCTCGCTTAAATCGGCCGTGCTGTTGCAACTGGCGAGTCGTTTGTATAGCACTAGGCGTTCATGGATGTCGCCGCAGTAATCTTCCGGCAGGCGCGCTGGCAGGTGCAGGTTGATCTCCGCTGTCACCGCCAAAGGCGCGGCCATATCAGGTGAATGACCGGCCTTCAAGGTGTTGACCGCCTGCGTCAGCATCTCGTTATAGAGGTTAAAGCCGACCTCTTGCATCTCGCCGCTTTGCGCGTCGCCCAAGACCTCGCCCGCGCCACGAATCTCTAGGTCTTGCATCGCTAGATGAAAACCGGAGCCGAGTTCTTCCATCTGGCAGATGGCCTCTAGGCGGCGTTGGGCGTTGACGGTGATGCCGCCTTCGTTCGCGGGCGTGAGCAGGTAGGCGTAGGCCTGATGGTGCGAGCGGCCGACGCGGCCACGCAACTGGTGCAACTGGGCAAGGCCAAACTTGTCGGCGCGGTGCATCAAGATGGTGTTGGCGCTGGGCACATTGATGCCGGTCTCGATGATGGTGGTGCAGAGCAGTAGATTAAAACGCTGGTGATAGAAATCGCGCATCACATGCTCGAGTTGGAGTGAAGGCATCTGACCATGCGCGACCTCGATGCGCGCCTCGGGGAGTAGTTGTTCGAGACGGGTGCGCATGTTGAGGATGGTCTCGACCTCGTTGTGGAGGAAATAGATCTGCCCGCCGCGTTTGAGTTCGCGCAGGGCGGCCTCGCGGATGAGGCCGTCGCTCTCTGGCTGGACGAAGGTCTTGATCGCTAAGCGTTTTGACGGCGCGGTAGCGATGACGGAAAACTCGCGGATGCCTTCGAGCGACATGGCGAGGGTGCGCGGGATGGGCGTGGCGGTCAGGGCGAGACAATCGACCTCGCTGCGTAGGCTACGCAGGGCTTCCTTTTGGCGCACACCAAAGCGGTGTTCTTCGTCGATGATGACCAAGCCCAGACGCGCGAGTCGGACATCGGGTTGCAGGAGTTTATGCGTACCGATGACGATATCCACGCTGCCGTGCGCTAAACCCGCCAGCGCGGCGTTGATCTCTTTGGTCGAGCGAAAACGCGATAACTCCGCGATACGCACGGGAAGATCGGCGAAACGATCGGAAAATGTCTGGAAATGCTGTTCCGCTAATAAGGTGGTCGGACACAGCACGATGACCTGTTTATTGTCAGCGACGGCGGCAAAGGCGGCGCGCAAGGCAACCTCGGTCTTGCCAAAGCCGACATCGCCGCAGACCAAGCGATCCATGGGTTGGCCAGAGCGCATGTCGGTCAAGACCGCGTCGATGGCGGCTTGCTGGTCGGGCGTTTCTTCAAAACCGAAGCCCTCGGCAAAGGCGGTCATCTCGGTCTCGCGCCAGTTGAAGCGATAGCCCTCGCGGGCGGCGCGCAGGGCGTAGAGGTTGAGCAACTCGGCGGCGGTGTCATTGGCCTTTTCTTGCGCACGACGCTTGGCTTTTTCCCACTGCGGGCTACCTAGCGCGTGCAGGGGCGCGTTTTCGGGGTTGGCGCCGAGATAACGGGCGATGAGGTGCAGATGCGCCACCGGCACAAAAAGTTTGTCGCCCTTGGCGTATTCCAGATGTAGCAACTCCTCGTCGCCCTCACCCAAATCCATCGTGGTGAGTCCTAGATAACGGCCGATGCCGTGTTCGATATGCACGATCGGATCGCCCAGCTTGAGCTCGGATAGGTCGCGCACCAGACCCTCGACCAGTGTCTTGCGTCCCTCGCGGCGCTGCCGCTGCTGCGGGGTGCGGGCGTAGAGTTCGGTCTCGGTGAGGAGGCACAGCCCCGTGCGCGTGTCGATAAACCCCGTCGCCAGCGGGCCGGTGGTGAGGATAAAGGCCGGCCCCTCGCCCGGGGGTACAACCCCTTCTTGCGCCAGTGTCTTGATCCCGTGTTCGGCCAAGGCATTGGCCAAGGTCTCGCGCCGTCCTAAGGTCTCGGCCACCAAGACGGTGCGCCCGGCATAGGCGTTGAGATGCGCAGTGAGTCGCGCAAAGGGCGCAGGGTCACGCCGCTCCGACTGCACCGCTGGCGCACTGTCGTAGGGTAGGGTGGCAGCGTTATTTTGGCTAAGATTCAGCTCGATACGCGCCAGCGGGCGTAACTGGGCGAAGAACTGATCGACCGATAAAAAGACCTCGGCGGGGGATAACAAGGGCCGTTCGCGGTCACCGCTGAGGAGTTGATGGCGGGCACCTACCTCGTGCCAAAAGGTCTCGCTGGCGCGGTGCAGGTCACCATGCAGGACGGCCTTACAGCCGGCGGGCAGGTAGTCGAAGAGGTTGGCGGTGGCGGTAAAAAACAACGGCAGGGCGTATTCGATCCCCGCTGGCGCGAGTTTGTTCGAGACATCCTTATATAGCCGACTGCGCCCCGGATCGCCCTCAAAGCGGTCGCGAAAGTTGGCACGAAACAGGGCGACACCGGCGTCATCGAGCGGAAACTCACGCGCTGGCAAGAGACGCATCTCGCCCACCGTGTAGAGCGTGCGTTGCGTGTCAGGGTCAAAACTGCGGATCGACTCGATCTCGTCGTCGAACAACTCGATGCGATAAGGTAGGGCCGCGCCGGTGGGGAAAAGGTCAAAGATGCCACCGCGCAAGGCAAACTCGCCCGGCGTATAGACTTGGCTGACCGCCGTATAACCCGCCGCAATCAGGCGCGCGCGCAAGGCATCAAAGTTGAGACGGCTTTTCGGTTGATAAAGAAAGGCCTGCGCAGAGAGAAACTCGGTCGGCGCGAGGCGTTGCATCGCGGTGGCTACGGGCGCGATCAGACAATTGAGTTCGCCTTGCAGGCTGCGCCACAGGGTCGCCAAGCGTTCGGACACCAGGTCTGGGTGCGGCGAGATCGGGTCATACGGCAAGGTCTCCCAGTCCGGGAACAGGCCCACTGCGAGTTGCGGCGCAAACCATGCGATCTCGTTCGCCAAGCGCTGCGCATCGGCCGCCGTGGCCGTCAATACGAGCACGCGTTGCCCTTTTGCCCATTCCGCAATCAAGGCCGCATCGGCGGACCCCGGCGGCAGCGGTAAAGAGAGACGTTGTGCGGGCGGGGGGAAAGCGGGAAGGGGCGGAAGGCTGCGGTCGCGTAAGGTGTTGCTCATGGGGCGCGATTATAAGGGCAGTGCGAAGGGGATGCCGTATCATGTTGCGATGTCTGCCAGCGACCTTATCCCCTTCTTTGTCATCGCCGCCCTCGTCTGGTTTTGGTTTGACGGCCTCAAGGTGCGCGAAACGGCCATTACGGTTGCGCGCGCCGCCTGCGCTCGGCGTGGCGTGCAGTTTCTGGACGAGACGGTGGCCTTACGCTCGCTCCGCACGGCGCGGAACGGACAGGGTCAACTCGTCTGGCGGCGCCTCTATGGCTTTGAATACTCGCTCAGCGGCGTCGATCGCCATCAAGGGACGATCGTGTTACATGGGGATACGGCCCAAGCGGTGGAGATTTATGTCCCTATGGGTTTGGATGAGCCTACGCGCGTTGAGGATACGCCGCCATCCTAGATTGCCACACGGTCGGAAATTTTGACGAAAACCTTTTATAAGGACATCTATGTACGGAGCCATTATCGGGGACATCATTGGCGCACCTTGGGAGTTTCACCGCATCACCACGAAAAAGTTCCCACTTTTTGGCGCAGACAATGGGGTGACGGATGACAGTATCATGACCGTGGCGGTGGCCGATGCGGTGATGAATGCTAAAGATCCCGCCACGACCCTGCGTGCATGGGGGCGGCGGGTGACCATCGGTGATCAACGCGGGGGCTATGGCCAGCGATTTATCAATTGGTTGGCCGCGCCTACGGTGCAGCCGCCGTACAACAGTTACGGCAACGGGGGTGCGATGCGCGTCTCGCCGGCGGCGTTTTTTGCGACTAGCCTCGATGCGTGTTTAGCGATGGCGGCGCGTGTCACCGAGATCACGCACAATCACCCCGAAGGGATGAAGGGCGCGTTGGCCACGGCGCACGCGATCTGGCTGGCGCGGCAAAAACACACGTCGGCGCAGATCCGTGCCGAGATCAGCCAGGTCTATGGCTATGACCTCAGCCGTAGCGTCGATGCGATTCGCGCTGTCCATGAATACAACGAGACGGCGGCCGGCTGTGTGCCCGAGGCCTTGACCTGCGCGTTGGAGTCGACCGATTTTGAAGATGCGATCCGCAACGCGGTGTCGCTGGGCGGCGACGCGGATACGCTGGCGGCGATTGCCGGCGGCCTAGCCGAGGCCTTATATGGTATTCCAGAAGAGATCCAGATTGCCGCTTGGCACTATGTCCCCGAGACGATGCGCGGGGTGATTGGGCAGATGTATGCCGATCGAAATTGACCTTGGCGCTATCCCTCAACAGGTGGCCTAACCGTTAGAATGGGGTCTGTTTTTAACACGAGAGAATTGCCATGAGTCTTGTTCGCCCCTTTGCCGCCTTGCGTCCCGCGTCGGGTCGCGCCCCCGAGGTCATTGCACCGCCCTACGATGTCTTAAACACCGAGGAGGCGCGTGTCATGGCGGCGGGGCGGCCGTTTAGTTTCTTGCACATCTCCAAGCCGGAGATCGATCTGCCGGCGGGCACCGACCCGTATGCGCCGGAGGTCTATGCCAAGGCGGCTGAGAACCTGCAGGCGATGATCGCGGCCGGGGTCTTGGTGCAGGATGACGCGCCGTGTTACTACGCCTATCGCCTCATCATGGGGGTGCATGTGCAGACGGGGATCGTAGCGGCGGCCTCGGTGGCGGATTACGACAGCAACCGCATCCGTAAGCACGAGTTCACCCGCCCGGACAAGGAGGACGATCGCGTGCGCCAGATCGACGCGCTGAACGCCCAGACCGGCCCGGTGCTGTTGGCCTATCCGGCGGCGCCCGCGGTCGATCAGATCGTGGCGAATGCTTGCGCGGCGATGCCAGATGCCGATGCCACGGCTGAGAGCGGTGTGCAACATACGCTTTGGGTGATCCGTGATGCGGCGACGGTGGCACGCCTGACGGCCTTATTTGATGCCTTGCCCGCGCTCTATATCGCCGATGGCCATCATCGTTCGGCTTCGGCCAGCCGTATCTGTGCGGCGCGCAAGGCGGCCAACCCGCAACACACGGGCGCGGAGCCGTACAACTATTTCCTCACGGTGATCTTCCCCGATCACCAGATGAAGATCTTGGATTACAACCGCGTCATCAAGGATTTGCATGGCCTCAGCGAAGCGGAGTTCTTGGCCCGCGTGAGTGCGAGTTTTAGCATTGAACTGGCCGACGGCCCGGTCAAACCGGCCAGCCCGCGTGAGTTTGGCCTCTATCTGAAGGGTCAATGGCGACGCCTGCGGGTGAACCCTGCCTTGATCCCGACCGATCCGGTCGAACGCCTCGATGTCAGTTTGCTGCAAAACTACCTGATCGCGCCCCTCTTGGGCGTGGCCGACCCGCGCCGTGATAAGCGCATCGACTTCGTGGGCGGGATCCGTGGTCTGCCCGAGCTGGAAAAGCGTGTCGATTCGGGCGAGATGGCCGTGGCCTTGGCCCTTTATCCGACCAGTATGGCCGACTTGATCGCGGTCGCCGACGATAATCAGGTGATGCCGCCCAAGTCCACTTGGTTTGAACCTAAGCTGGCCGATGGGATGGCCTCACACCTGCTGTGATCGATTTATGACCGCTCGCCTACACGCGCTGATCCCAGCCGCCGGTACGGGTGCGCGCATGGGGAGCGATATCCCTAAACAGTATCTCGATATTGCCGGACACCCCGTGCTCTGGCATACGGTGCAGGTGTTTGAACGCAACGCCGCGATCGCTACGGTCACGGTGGTGATCGCGCCCAACGATGCCTTGGACTTGGACTGGGCGGATTGCCCTAAGGTGCGTATCCAGCGCGTCGGCGGGGCGACACGGGCGCAGACCGTTTTGGCCGGTCTGCAGGCGATGGCCGTGGCGGCTGACGATTGGGTGCTGGTGCATGACGCGGCGCGGCCATGTCTTGATCAGGCCAGTCTCGATCGTTTGATTGCTGCGGCGCAGGCCGATGCCGTGGGCGGTATCTTGGCCATTCCGCTTTCCGATACGATCAAACGCGCGGGGGAGGGCGGTCGCATCAGCGCGACCGTGCCACGCGCTGGATTGTGGGCCGCACAGACCCCGCAGATGTTTCGTGTCGCGCGGCTGGCCGAGGCTTTAATGGCGGCCGGCGACGCGGTGACGGATGAGGCCTCGGCGATGGAATTCATCGGACAGGCGCCGCTCTTGGTCATGGGCAGCCCCCGCAACCTAAAGGTGACCTTACCGGCCGATCTCGCCCTGGCTGCGCGTTATCTGGCAGAAACGCATGGATGATGCCGATTACCTGCGCCTCGCCCTGCAACTGGCCGAGACGGCGCGGCAGGCGGGCGAGGTGCCGGTTGGCGCGGTCGTCGTCGATGCCGCCGGTGCGATCATCGGTCAGGGTTTTAATCAGCCGATCAGCCGTCATGACCCGACCGCCCACGCCGAGATCATGGCCTTGCGCGACGCGGCGGCGCGGATGGGCAATTACCGCCTGCCCGGTTGCACGCTGTTTGTCACCCTAGAGCCCTGCGCGATGTGCGCCGGCGCCATCCTCCACGCCCGCATCGCTCGCGTTGTCTATGGCGCGAGCGACCCCAAGACCGGCGCAGTGGAAAGCGTCTTGCGCCTCTTCGATGAGCCGCGCCTCAATCACCACACCGAGGCACACGGCGGCGTGTTGGCCGATGAATGCAGCCAACAACTGCGTGATTTCTTTCTCGCGCGCCGGAAAAAAACATGAGCATCCTCATTAACATTGAAAAACAAGAGCTTGTTTTTTCATCGGATGATGGCACTGTACGCTGGCCAGTCTCGACCGCCACACGCGGGGCAGGGGAGGCTAAAGGGAGTTTTTGCACCCCACGCGGTGAGCATGTCATCCGCGCCCGCATCGGCGCCGATTGCCCAATCAACAGTGTCTTTGTCGGTCGCCGCCCTACCGGTGAGATCTATACGCCGGCACTGGGCCGCGCCGCCCCTGAACGCGACTGGATCTTGACCCGTATCCTCTGGCTATCGGGCCGCGAACCCGGCTTCAACCGCTACGGCGCGTGTGACACCTTGAGCCGCTATATCTATATCCACGGCACGCCCGATGAGGCGTTCGAGGCCGTGCCGCAGTCGCACGGCTGCATCCGCATGCGCAACGCCGACCTCATCGCCCTGTTCGAGCGCGTCGTGGTCGGCACGCCGGTGCTTATTTCATGACGACCTTTGATGTCCTGCTAACGCTGCTCATCTTTATCGCGGCGTTGCTCTATTCTTCTGTCGGCCATGGGGGTGCCTCCGGCTATCTTGCCGCCATGGCGCTCATGGGTGTAGCCCCGGAGGTCATGAAAGCCACCGCATTGACGCTCAATATCTTCGTTGCCAGTATCGCGGTGATGAAGTTTTATCGCGCCGGGGCGTTTTCCTGGACGCTGTTCTGGCCGTTCGCGCTGGCCTCTGTCCCCTTCGCCTGGCTGGGCGGTTGGATCAACCTCCCCGATCATCTCTACAAGCCATTGGTCGGGATTATCTTGATCTACGCTGCGTGGTATTCGTTTCGTACCGCGCATCGCCAAGAATCCCATTTCATCGCCCACCCACCCATCTCGTTACGGCTATTCTGCGGCGCCGCACTCGGATTTCTCTCCGGGTTGACGGGGGTAGGGGGCGGGATCTTTCTCAGCCCTTTGCTGCTCCTGCTACGATGGGCCGATATCAAGGTGATCTCTGGCGTTTCCGCCGCCTTTATCTTGGTGAACTCGATCGCGGGGCTACTTGGCGTTATGCAAACATCCGCTCAGCTACCGCCAAGCCTGACAGGGTGGGTAATCGCGGCCGTCATTGGCGGCTGGATCGGTGCGGAATACGGCAGCCGCCGTTTAGGAAACTCCATGATAAAGAAGATATTAGCACTGGTGCTGGCCATCGCCGGGGCAAAGATGATCCTGACAGCCTAGTGGCTTGCCCAGAACGACGGCCTGCCGGCACCTATTTTCCTTCTAAAAACCGTTCCGCATCGAGTGCCGCTTGGCAACCGGAGGCGGCGCTGGTGACGGCTTGTTTGTAGATCATGTCTTGCACATCGCCGGCGGCGAAGATGCCGGGGATGCTGGTTTGCGTGGCATTTCCCAGGCGACCGCCTTGGGTGACGAGGTAGCCACGGTCGAGTTCGATCTGTCCGGCAAAGAGGTCGGTGTTGGGTTTATGGCCGATGGCGATGAAGACGCCTTGCAGGGTGATGTCCTTGGTCTGGCCGTCATTGTGCTTGAGGCGCATCCCGGTCACGCCGCTGGCGTCGCCTAAAACTTCGTCAAGATTGCTATTTAATTCAAGGACGATCTTTCCACTCTTAACAATCTCCATAAGGTGGTCGATCATGATTTTCTCCGCCTTAAAGGTGTCGCGGCGATGCACCAAGGTGACCTTGCTGGCGATGTTGGCGAGGTAGATGGCTTCTTCAACCGCGGTGTTGCCGCCGCCGATGACGGCGACCTCTTGGTTGCGATAAAAGAAACCGTCACAGGTTGCGCAGCCCGACACGCCACGGCCCATGAATTTTTCTTCTGAGGGCAGACCCAGATAGATGGCTGACGCGCCGGTGGCGATGATGAGCGCGTCGCAGGTGTAGGTGTCGCTGTCGCCGATCAGAGTGAAGGGCTGCTCGGTCAGTTTGGCGGTGTGGATCTGGTCAAAGATGATCTCGGTCTGAAAGCGTTCGGCGTGCTTCTGGAAGCGTTCCATCAGAGCGGGGCCTTGTACGCCATCGACATCAGCGGGCCAGTTATCGACCTCGGTGGTCGTGGTGAGCTGGCCGCCTTGCTGCATGCCGGTGATGATGACGGGATGCAGATTGGCACGCGCGGCGTAGATGGCGGCGGTGTAGCCCGCAGGGCCTGAACCTAAGATGAGTAAGCGATGATGGGTGGCCATGATGGGTAACTCCAAGAGGGTGAGAAGACTGAGGGTGGATTATGCCTGTTTGTGCGGGCGCGGTCAGCCATGTCAGTGGCATGGTTTTGTGTGTTTTACCTGCCGTATTGAATCATATTTAACATAATATACATTATGGAATTCATCCATAGCATACGAATCCGTAGCGTCTTGGGGTAACTGCCTCTATAGTTACGGCCTATGTTAAATGCCCTCTTTAATCGACTGACCACGCCGACGCGTAATCGGCGCATCCCGCATACAGAACTGCCTACCCGTACCCGCATCCTGCGTGAAGCACAGTGGCTGTTGTTTATGGCCGTGATGGTGTACGCCGTCATGTCGCTGGGCACACATACACTGGATGACCCGGGCTGGTCGCGGAGCGGTTATAACGACCCAGCCACTAATTTAGGTGGCGGATTTGGCGCGTGGCTGGCTGACCTGCTTTTGTATTTGTTTGGCTATTCTGCGTGGTGGTGGGTAATCTTAAGTGCGCTTGGCGTGTATTGGACTTGGCAATATTTGCGCCCTACGACCGATGCTCCCCTCCCTCCCCATCACGGTGCCGTGATCGCTTTGGGCTTTGTGATGACGCTGTTTTCAAGTGCCGCCCTTGAGGCTATGCGCCTGTATAGCCTTGCGACAGGATTACCGCATCGCGCGGGTGGCGTATTGGGACAAGGACTAGAAGGTGTATTGCGTCTCGCCTTTGGTTTTGATGGCGCGACACTGTTCTTGATTACGCTATTGGCTGTCGGTATCTCCTTGTTTAGCGGCCTTTCTTGGTTCCGAGTCAGTGAAGGGCTAGGCAATCGTCTAGAGCGGTTTGCAAAGTTCATCGTTCAACGCTGGAATGATCGACAGGATAGATTAGCAGGACTGAGTGCGGGCAATCGTCGCGACGCCGTGGTTAGCCTTGAGCGTGTACGCATGACGCGCGACCCTGTCCTCAAGATCGAACAGCCGCAGAGTGTACCTGTGCATACACGCACCGAGAAAGAGCGGCAAGCAGAGCGACAAGCGCCACTCTTCCATGATGATCCTCATACACAATTACCGCCGTTACACCTGCTAGATGAGGCCAATCAAGCGACGATACAGATCGACGAGGCCTCGCTAACGGCTACTTCACGCTTGATTGAAAGTCGTTTGGAGGAGTTCGGGGTTAAGGCCAAGGTCTTGGCGGCCTATCCCGGCCCAGTGGTGACCCGGTATGAGATCGAACCGGCCTCGGGGGTTAAGGGTAGCCAAGTCACTAATTTATCAAAAGATTTGGCGCGTTCGTTGTCGGTTGTCAGCATCCGCGTGGTCGAGACCATCCCCGGCAAAAGTTGCATGGCCCTGGAGATCCCCAACACCCAGCGGCAGACCGTGCAGCTCTCCGAGGTCATCGGTGCCAAGGTCTATCACGACATGCACAGCCCGCTGACCATCGCCCTCGGCAAGGATATCAGTGGCATGCCGATGGTGGCCGACCTCGCCAAGATGCCTCATCTGCTGGTCGCCGGCACGACCGGCTCGGGCAAGTCGGTGGCCATTAATGCCATGATCTTGTCCTTGCTTTACAAGGCCTCACCGCGCGATGTGCGCCTGATCATGGTCGACCCTAAGATGCTGGAATTGTCGTCCTATGAAGGCATCCCGCACCTCTTGGCGCCGGTGGTGACCGATATGCGCCTCGCCGGCACGGCGTTAAATTGGTGCGTCACCGAGATGGATCGGCGTTACAAGCTGATGGCGGCCATGGCGGTACGCAACATCGGCGGCCTCAATCAAAAGATTGCCGAGGCCGAAAAGGCCGGCACGCCGCTGACCAACCCGTTTTCCATCACCCCTGACGCGCCAGAGCGCATCGCCCACCTGCCCTACCTCGTGGTCATCATCGACGAGTTGGCCGACCTGATGATGGTGACGGGAAAAAAGGTGGAAGAACTCATCGCCCGTCTCGCCCAGAAGGCACGCGCCTCGGGCATCCATCTGGTACTGGCGACGCAACGACCGTCCGTCGATGTCATCACCGGGCTGATCAAGGCCAATATCCCTACGCGTATCGCCTTTCAGGTCTCCAGTCGTATCGATTCGCGCACCATCCTCGATCAACAAGGGGCGGAGACCTTGCTCGGCATGGGCGATATGCTCTATCTGCCGCCCGGTCACGGCATCCCCACGCGCGTCCACGGGGCCTATGTCTCGGACGACGAGGTGCATCGTGTTACCGCCTATCTACGCGAGATCGCGCCACCGAACTACGACGAGAGCGTCCTCTATCAGGCCAACGAAGAGGATGCGGGCGAGGCCGAGACAGGGGATGCCGAGTCTGACGCGCTCTATGACGAAGCCGTCGCCATCGTCTTAAAGTCGCGCCGCGCCTCGATCTCCGGTGTGCAACGCGCCCTGCGTATCGGCTACAACCGCGCCGCACGGCTGATTGAAGCGATGGAGGCGGCCGGTATCGTCTCCCCTATGCAAACCAACGGGAATCGTGAGGTCCTAGGCCCACGCCACGATCATGAATAAACCCCTACTAAACCTTTTAATGGCTACCTTGACGGGCCTCTTTGTCCCCGCCTCTGCCCCCGCCTCTGCCGATGCCTTGGATAGGCTAAATGAATACCTCGCCGACACCCGTAGCCTGCGCGGTCACTTCACGCAAACGGTGAACGACCGTAATGGCCGCAAGTTGCAGAGCAGCAGCGGCCAGATGGTCTTCGCCCGCCCCAGTTTGTTTCGCTGGACCTACGAAAAGCCCTACGCGCAGGTCATCGTTGGCGATGGCAAAAAGGTCTGGTTCTACGACCCCGATCTGGAACAAGTCACCGTCCAACGCATGGGTCAGGCCATCGGCCAATCCCCCGCCGCCTTGTTGGCCGGCAGCAATGACATTGAAAAGCACTTCCGATTGAAAGATGGCGGCACGCATGAGGGCCTGGAGTGGCTGATCGCCACGCCCAAAAGCGGTGAAGGCACCTTTGAGCAGGTACGCATCGGGTTTCGCAAGAGTCAGATTGAAATACTTGAATTAAAAGATAATCTAGGCCAGACAAGCCGCATGAACTTTTCTCAACTACAGCACAATCCGGCGCTGGCGGCGGATCTGTTTCGCTTCAAACCGCCTAAGGGTGTCGATGTCATCGGCGAGCACTGACGCGTGAACGATTTGTTTGGCATGCCTTTGATGCCAGATGCGGCGTCCGAGCTTGCCGCATCCTCCGTCCCGTTGGCTGAACGCCTGCGCCCTACCCGCTTAGAGGAAGTGGTCGGTCAGGCCCATCTCCTCGGCGCCGGGATGCCCTTGGCCTTGGCGTTTGCGTCAGGTCACCTGCATTCGATGATCTTGTGGGGCCCGCCGGGTGTGGGCAAGACCACCCTCGCCCGCCTCGCCGCACAGCATTTTCAGGCCGATTTCATCCAGATCTCCGCCGTCCTCGCCGGGGTCAAAGAGATCCGCGAGGCCATCGCTAGGGCGCAGATGAACCAACATGCCGGCCGCCGCACCCTGCTTTTTGTCGATGAGGTACATCGCTTCAACAAGGCGCAACAGGACGCCTTTCTGCCGCATGTAGAATCCGGCCTCGTCTCCTTTATCGGTGCGACCACCGAAAACCCGTCCTTCGAAGTGGTCGGCGCGCTGCTCTCCCGCGCCCAGGTCTATGTCTTGAACGCCTTGACTCAGGACGCCCTAGCCGCCCTCTTGGAGCGCGCCTGTGCAAGCTTACCCCATCTACACCTAGAGGCTAGTGCGCATCCGGTCCTCTTAGAGCGCGCTGATGGTGACGCGCGGCGACTGCTAAACCTCGTTGAGCAACTCGATAGCGCCGCCACGGTGAGCGGTATTCAACAGATAGACGCGGCCTTCTGCCTCGCTGCGCTGGCCACTACCCCGCGTCGTTTCGATAAGGGTGGCGATCAGTTTTACGAGCAGATCTCGGCCTTGCACAAATCGGTGCGCGGCTCTCATCCGGATGCCGCTGTGTACTGGCTGGCACGGATGCTGGACGGCGGCGCCGATCCGCTCTACATCGGCCGTCGCCTGATCCGCATGGCGAGTGAAGATATTGGCCTCGCCGATCCCCGCGCCCACACCCTCGCGCTAGAGGCCGTCGCCGCGTTTGAGCGTTTGGGCAGCCCCGAAGGCGAGCTAGCCTTGGCGCAAGCGGTCATCTATCTCGCCGCCGCGCCCAAGAGCAACGCGGTGTATACAGCATGGAAGGCCGCGCGCCGTCTGGTCGAGCAGACCGGCTCGCTCCCCGTCCCCGAACACCTGCGCAACGCCCCGACGCGTTTGATGCACGACTTGGGCTACGGTCAAGACTACCGCTACGCCCACGACGAACCACATGCCTATGCCGCCGGCGTGCGTTATCTGCCCGACGGCCTCGATGTCACACTCTATCAACCCACCGACCGCGGCCTGGAGCAACGCATCGGTGAGCGGCTCGCTTGGCTACGCCGCTTGGATGATGCTGCGCCATAGCGTGAGGCGCGCACACCTCTAAAAAGAGGGCAAGACGCCCTCGCCCCGCATAGGGCCAAAACAATTTACTACAAAAGCGGCCAGCACTCCCCTGTATTGACGCTTGCACAGCACTGCGTCTTGGTTCATAATCACGAACTTCGTTGCATGAAGCGGCGAAAATCTTACGCGTCCGCCTGTTAAGGTGCTTTTGGGGTGTTCCCTTTGGTTCCGGCGGTCGTCATTGTCAACCTTAACTGGAGTAATCTATGTCTGTCACGATGCGTCAAATGCTGGAAGCCGGTTGCCACTTCGGCCACCAAACCCGTTTCTGGAACCCCAAAATGGCCCCCTTCATCTTCGGGGCGCGCAATAAGATTCATATCGTCAACCTCGAAAAATCCCTGCCCATGCTGCAAGACGCGGCCAAGACGGTGCGTCAAATCGCGGCTAAACGCGGCACGGTGCTCTTTGTCGGCACCAAGCGCGCGGCGCGTGACATCGTCGCTGAAGAGGCGGCCCGTTGCGGCATGCCGTGGATCTCCCACCGCTGGTTGGGTGGCTTAATGACCAACTTCAAGACCGTGAAGCAGTCGGTTAAGCGCCTGAAAGATCTAGAGATACAGCTTGCGGCCGAGGGCGAGTCCGCCATCTCCAAGCGCGAGCTGCTGACCATCCAACGCGAGTTTGACAATCTAAACCGTAGCTTGGGTGGCATCAAAGAGATGGACAAACTGCCGGACGCACTCTTCGTCATCGACACCGGTTATCAAAAGATCGCCATCCAAGAGGCGAACAAGTTGGGCATCCCCGTCATCGGCGTGGTCGATACCAACAACAGCCCGGCCGGCGTTGAGCACATCATCCCGGGCAACGACGATGCCTCGAACGCAATTCGTTTGTATGCCCAAGCCATGGCTGATGCCGTGCTGGAAGGTCGTTCGCACATCATCGACGATGTTGTCGCGGCCGTGCAAGACGAGTATGTCGAGGTTGAGGCCAGCGCGACCTGATCTAGGCCGCGTTTGCCGTAGATGTCCGTAACAATAACGCGCCCACTGTGGCGCGTTATTGTATAACACGCGTCTCAATGAGCGCATAAACACCATAAACACGATTTACTTTTGGAGAATACACAATGGCTGACATTACCGCCTCTATGGTCAAACAATTGCGCGAGATGACCGACGCGCCGATGATGGATTGCAAAAAGGCCCTCACCGAGGCTGAGGGCGATATGACCCGCGCCGAAGAGATCCTGCGCGTCAAGTTTGGCAACAAGGCCGCCAAGAGCGCCAGCCGCATCGCGGCTGAAGGCATCGTCGGTATCCACATCACCGCCGATGGCAAGCTGGGCTCGATGATCGAGGTGAACTGCGAGACCGACTTCGTGGCTAAGAACGATGAGTTCCTTACCTTCGTCAAAAACCTCGCCGAGATGGTTGTGACGCAAAGCCCGGCCGATGTCGCCGCCCTCTCCGCCATGAAGATTGGCGCCCAGACGGTCGAAGAGATTCGCACTGCGCTAGTCGGAAAAGTAGGCGAAAACATGAGCCTGCGCCGCTTTGTTCGCGTTGCTGCGCAAGGTAAGATGGCGCAGTATATCCACGGCGGCGCCAAGATCGGTGTCCTGGCCGACATTACCGGTGACGAAGGCACAGCCCGCGATGTCGCGATGCACATCGCCGCCACCAAGCCTAAGTCTTTAGATGCCTCTGGCGTGTCGCCCGCCCTGATCGACACCGAGCGTCGCGTCGCCATCGAAAAGGCGAGGGAAGCCGGCAAGCCCGAGGCGATGCTGGACAAGATCGCCGAAGGCACTGTGCAAAAGTTCCTCAAAGAAGTGGCCCTACTCACCCAGCCCTTCGTCAAGGACGACAAGCAGACCATCGAACAGTTGATGAAGTCCAAAGGCGGCGCGGTGCACGGCTTTACCTTGTACATGGTCGGCGAAGGGATCGAGAAAAAGGTCAACGACTTCGCGGCCGAGGTTGCGGCGGCATCTAAGGTTTAAATTGAGGTTAAACTGAGCCACCGGGTTTAATCAAAAGCCCAACCTAACCCGATCGACGCACGAGGACACGATGAAGATCAAACGCATCCTGCTCAAACTCTCTGGCGAGGCCCTGATGGGGCCGGACACCTTTGGCTACCACGCCGCGACGCTCAAAGGCATTAGTGCGCAGATCAAAGAGATCGTCGATCTCGGCGTGCAGGTCGCCATCGTTGTCGGTGGCGGCAACCTGTTTCGCGGCGCGACCGGCGCCCTGTCTGGGACGAATCGCGCTACCGCCGATTCCATGGGGATGCTGGCCACGGTCATGAACGCCCTTGCCTTAAAAGATGTTTTGCAACAGGCGGGGCTAGACACACGGGTGCAAACCGCCGTCCCCATCGGCCATGTCGGCGAGCCGTTTGAACGCGACAGCGCGGTGCGTCATCTGGATGCGGGCCGTGTCGTCATCTTTGGCGGTGGCACCGGCAACCCCTTCTTCACCACCGACACGGCCTCGGCCCTGCGCGGAGCGGAGATCGACGCCGATCTGATGTTAAAGGCCACCAAGGTCGATGGCGTCTACACCGCTGACCCCAAGAAAGATCCGACCGCCACCCGTTACACGACGCTGACCTTTGACGAGGCCATCGCGCGCAATCTCGGCGTATTGGATACCGCCGCCTTTGCCCTCTGCCGCGAACAAAAACTCCCTCTGTGCGTATTCAATATCTTCACCCCCGGCGCGCTCAAGCGCGTGGTGTTAGGTGAGGATGAAGGCACGCGAGTCACCCTTTAATCCGGAAGACACACATGACTGATGACATCAAAAAGAACGCCGCCGATAAGATGCACAAATCGGTTGAGGCCCTCAAGACCGAGTTTGGCAAGGTGCGCACCGGCCGCCCACACGCGGGATTGTTGGATCATATCAAGGTCGATTATTACGGCAGCCTGATCGCCGTCAACCAAGCCGGCAATGTGTCGGTGCTGGACTCGCACACCCTAGGCGTGCAGGCCTGGGAAAAACCCATGTTGGCCAAGATCGAAAAGGCCATCCGCGAGTCCGACCTCGGCCTCAACCCCTCCACCATTGGCGACATCGTGCGCATCCCCATCCCCGCGATGACCGAAGAGCGCCGTAAAGACCTCGTTAAAGTGGTGCGACACGAGATGGAAGAAAGCAAGATCGCGGTGCGCAACATCCGCCGCGATGCCATCGCCCACCTCAAAGACCTGCTCAAAAAGAGCGAGATCAGCGAGGACGACGAGCGCCGCGCCAGCGACGAGGTTCAAAAACTGACCGACAAACACATCGCCGAGATGGACAAGGCGACCGCCGAAAAAGAAAAAGAATTGATGGTTGTTTGACGAGCGGTTAAGGTAGCACCATGCTCCGCAAACTCATCAGCCCCACGCAAACGATCCCGCCCGTCGCGATCGTCCCAAAACACATCGCCATCATCATGGACGGCAATGGGCGTTGGGCCAAAAAACGCCTCATGCCGCGCGTGGCCGGCCACGCCGTCGGGGTCAAACGGGTGCGCGATGTCGTGCAAGCCTGCATCGAGCAGGGTGTGGAATACCTCACCTTATTCGCCTTTAGCTCCGAAAACTGGCGTCGCCCCGAGGCCGAGGTCACGCGCCTGATGGAACTCTTTGTTCATGCCCTCGAAGACGAGGTGGACCGCCTGCTCAAAAACGGTGTGCGCCTCAATATCATCGGCGACCTGTCGCGTTTCTCGCCGCGCATCCAAGAACTCATCACCGTCGCTGAGGTGCGTACCGGCGGTTGCAGCAAACTCACCCTCACCATCGCGGCCAATTACGGTGGCCGTTGGGACCTCTTGAACGCGGTCAACCGTTGGCGCGCCGCCAACCCCGAGGCGACCGAGATCGACGAGGCGACCCTGACCGATTACCTAGCCATGGGCGATGCCCCCGAGCCTGACCTCTTTATCCGCACCGGCGGCGAACAGCGCATCAGCAACTTCTTACTTTGGCAACTCGCCTATACCGAGTTCCATTTTACCGACACCCTGTGGCCCGATTTCAACGGCGACACCTTGAAGGCCGCCATCGCCTCCTATCAACAACGCGAGCGCCGTTTTGGCCGCACCAGCGAACAACTCGGGGCCCCCGTATGACCACAGCACGCTCTAACCTGCAGTTGCGTTTGATGACGGCCGCCCTGCTCATTAGCGGCGTCGTGGCCGCGCTCTATTTCGCCTCCAATGAGGTCTGGCGTGTCTTGACCCTGATCGTCACCCTGCTCGCCGCGTGGGAGTGGGCGGGTCTGGCCGGCCTAAAAACCAATGGACGCGCACTCTACACCTTGGGTCTCGGTGCGCTGGCGGTTGCGATCTCTGCCCTGCCTATAGAGCCACTCTACCTTTTCTTACCCGCCAGTGTGTTTTGGTGGCTGATCGCGCCGCTCTGGCTATCCAAAGGCTGGGCGACGACCGCGGCGCGACTGTTACCGCTAGGGCTGATCCTCTTGCCCTCGTTCTGGTGGGCCTTGATCGACCTGCGCGCCATTAGCCCGAATGTCATCTTGGCCATCATCGGTGCCATCGCCATCGCCGACTCCGCTGCGTATTTCACCGGTCGCCGCTTTGGCAAACGCAAACTCGCCCCGGCCATCAGCCCCGGCAAGACCATCGAAGGCGCGCTGGGCGCGGCCGTTGCCGTGTTGCTCTATGGCCTCGCCCTCTATCCGTGGTGGCCGCTGTGCGGCATCGACTGCCTGCCGCGCGGTCTGGGCTTCTTCGCCCTGATGCTCATCCTCTCTATCGTCGGCGACCTGTTCGAGTCGTGGATCAAACGCCAGGCCGGGGTGAAAGACAGCGGCACACTCCTGCCCGGCCACGGTGGCGTGCTCGACCGTCTCGATAGCCTGATCGCCACCCTGCCGGTCGCCGCCTTGCTGTGGCATTGGTTTACGCGATGAGCGTCCACACCCTCACAATCTTAGGCTCGACCGGCACCATCGGCGTCTCTACGCTGGCGGTCTGCGCCATGCACCCCGAGCGTTTTCGCCTCTTTGCCTTGTCGGGCGCGAACCAGATCGATAAGCTGGCCGCGCAATGCCGCCAATTCCAGCCGCGCTATGCGGTGGTCTTAACCGCCGACAAGGCCAGTCAGTTGCAAACCCTGCTGGCCGGAACACGCACCGAGGTGTTGTATGGCATCGACGCGCTAGAACAGGTCTCCGCCGCGCCCGAGGTCGATAGCGTCATGGCCGCCATCGTCGGGGCGGCCGGTCTACGCCCAGCGCTGGCCGCCGCCCGCGCCGGCAAGCGCATCCTGTTGGCTAATAAAGAGACGCTGGTCATGGCCGGCGCCTTCTTTATGGACGCGGTTAAACAGGGTGGCGCGACCCTGTTGCCGATCGACTCCGAACACAACGCCATCTTCCAGTCCATGCCCGACGCCTATGACGGCGACCTCAAGGCGCATGGCGTGCGCCGCATCTTATTGACCGCCTCGGGCGGCCCGTTCCGCACCCGCGCGGTCGAGAGCTTGGCGGCGGTCACGCCAGAGGAGGCCGTCGCCCACCCCAACTGGGTGATGGGCAAAAAGATCTCCGTCGATTCCGCCACCATGATGAACAAGGGCTTGGAGGTCATCGAGGCGCGCTGGTTGTTTAACGCCAAACCTAATGAGATCGAGGTCGTCATCCACCCGCAGAGCATCATCCATTCGATGGTCGAATATCAAGACGGCTCGGTGATCGCGCAGTTGTCCAACCCCGACATGCGCACGCCCATCGCCCACGCCTTGGCCTTTCCCGATCGCATCGCCTGCGGCGTGCCATGGCTAGAACTGGCAAAGATCGGCACGCTGACCTTTGAAAAACCCGACCCGGCGCGTTTTCCGTGTTTGGGCTTGGCCTTCGACGCGCTCCGCGCCGGCGGCGCGGCCACGGCCATCCTCAACGCCGCCAACGAGATCGCCGTGGCGGCGTTTTTAGACCATAAACTCCCCTATCTCGGCATCGCCCACACCTTGCAAGCGACCTTAGACCAGATCGGCACGCTACCCGCCAACAGCCTAGACGACCTGTTCGTGGCCGACGCAGAGGCGCGCCGCGTAGCAACGGCGATCATCCCGGCATGACCACCCTCCTCGCCTTTCTCGCCACCCTCGCCTTGTTGATTGTGGTGCATGAACTGGGCCACTATGCCGCCGCGCGTTGGGCGGGGGTGCGGGTGTTAAAGTTCTCCGTTGGATTCGGTCGCCCGTTGTTCAAGCGCACCGACAGACACGGCACCGAATGGGCCGTCGCGGCCATCCCCTTGGGCGGTTTTGTTAAGTTTTTGGACGAGCGCGAGGACAGCGTAGCACTCGATCAACAGGCCTACACCTTCAACCGCCAACCGCTAGGCAAACGCGCCATCATCGTCGCGGCCGGGCCGATAGCCAACTTCCTCCTCGCCATAGGCCTGCTGTGGATCTTAAATATGCACGGCATCCCGGCCCTGCGCCCCATCGTAGCCGAACCGCCGAGCGGGACCGCGGCGGCCTTAGCCGACCTGCGTGGCGGTGATGTGATCGTCACCCTCAATAGCCTATCGATACCCGATTGGCAAACGCTGGCCGAGCAACTCCTACTCGATAACCAGACCGATGCCCGCCTAGAGGTCGAAGACGCACACGGCCATCTCCGCCACGCCGTCTTGCCGCGCGAGGCCTTGTTGACCGCCGCGCAGGAGGCCAACCCCATCCACGCCTTGGGCCTATCTCCTGGCACACCGCCCATGGCGGCGGTCGTGGGTGCGGTGATCGCCGACGGTCCCGCCGCACGGGCCGGTTTACAGGTGGGCGACCGCATCCTCGCCGTGGACGAAACGCTGACCGAAGACTGGCAAGGTTTGGTGCAACGCATCCGTCAAACCCGCCAAGGCGATCTATCCATCCGCCTCGAACGGGCAGGCCAGACCCTCACCCTGAGCGTGCGCCCCGAACGGGTTGTTGATGCCGGCCAGACGATCACCCGCATCGGCATCGCCCCCCGCATCGACCCAGCCCTCTTAGCAAAGATGCGCGTCATCCACCGCTATGGCCCGATCGACGCGGCCACGCAGGCCATTCAGCGCACCTGGGACCTTTCCGTCTTTAGTCTACGCATGATGGGTCGCATGTTGATCGGCGAGGCCTCCTTGCAGAACCTCTCCGGCCCGATCAGCATTGCCGATTATGCTGGGCAATCGGCACAGGCCGGTTGGGTCGCCTTTGTCGGCTTCCTCGCCCTGATCAGCGTCAGCCTCGGCGTGTTGAATCTCTTGCCTATCCCTATGCTAGATGGGGGACATTTGTTGTACTATCTCATCGAATGGGTGACCGGGCGGTCTGTTTCTGAGCGTCTGCAAGAACAGGCGCAGCGCGTGGGCATGGCCTTATTACTCACCTTAATGACTTTTGCCATCTATAACGACCTTACTCGACTGCTTAATTCATGAAAACATTTGCATTAACCCTACTTGCAGCCGCCTTAGCCTCGACGACCGCCCTCGCCTTAGACGAATTCGAAGTCAAAGACATCCGCGTCGAAGGCATCCAGCGCACCGAGGCCGGCACCGTCTTTTCGTATCTACCGGTCAAGGTCGGTGAGACGCTGACCGCCGATAAGGCCACGGCCGCGATCAAGGCGCTTTATGCTACGGGGTTTTTCAAGGATGTGCGTCTGGAGAGCCAAGGTCAGGTCTTGATCGTCCTGCTCGAAGAACGGCCCGCCATCGCCAGCGTTGAATTCACCGGCATGAAGGAGTTTCAAAAGGACGATATCCGTCGTGCCTTCAAAGACTTGGGTCTGGCTGAAGGTCGCATCCTCGATAAATCGCTGCTCGACCGCGCCGAACAAGAACTCAAACGCCAGTATTACAACCGCAGCCTCTATGCCGTACAGATCAAGGCCAACACCTCGCCCCTAGAACGCAATCGCATGGCGATTAGCTTTGAGGTCAGCGAGGGTGAGGTTGCCAAGATTCGCGCCATCAACCTCATCGGCGCAGCGGCCTATAAAGAAAAAGACCTCAAAGATCTATTCGTGTTGCGCACCCCGGGCTGGCTGACTTGGTTCACCAAAAACGACCAATACGCCAAGCAAAAACTCGCCGCCGACATCGAGACCCTGCGTTCGTGGTACCTCAATCGCGGCCATCTAGAGTTCACCATCGACTCCACTCAGGTCTCGATCACGCCGGATAAAAAAGACATCTATCTCACCCTCAACATCAAGGAAGGCGAGAAGTTCAGCATCGCCAAGTTTGGTTTTGCGGGCGAGATGCCGGTGCCCGAGGCCGAGTTGCAAAAACTGGTCAGCTTCAAGGCCGGCGACACCTTTTCACGCGAAAAGCTCAACGAGGCGGTCAAAAAGATCGGCGAGCGACTGGGCAACGAGGGCTATGCCTTCGCCAACATCAACGCCGCGCCCGAACTCGATCGCGAGAAAAAGACCGTCGCCTTCACCTTTATGGTCGATCCGGGCCGCAAGGTTTATGTCAACCGCATCAACATCGCTGGCAACACGCGCACCCAAGACAAGGTCGTGCGGCGCGAGATGCGGCAGATGGAGGGCGCGTGGTATGACGAGGGCAAGATCAAACGCTCGCGCGAACGGATCGAACGCCTAGGCTATTTCAAAGAGGTCAACATCGAGACCCCGCCCGTCGCGGGGACCATGGATCAGGTCAACCTCAATGTCGATGTCGCGGAACAATCGACCGGCTCGGTCATGGTCGGCGCCGGTTTTTCTAGCTCGGACGGCCTAGTGCTGACCGGCTCTTTAAACCAAAACAACCTGTTCGGTACCGGCAACCGCGCCTCGGCGCAGGTCAACACCAGCAAGACCAACACCACCTATGTGTTCGGCTGGACCAACCCCTATTTCACCCCCGACGGCATCAGCCTAGGCTGGGATGCCTACCTCAAAAAGACCGACCTGACCAGCGCCTCTAGCACGACCAGCGTCGCCCCCTACGCCATGGACACCGCCGGCCTAGGCCTGCGTCTAGGCATCCCGACCTCCGAGACCAATAGCCTCAGCGTGGGCGCCGCCGTAGAAAACAATAATCTCAAGATCAGCACCACGAGCACCGTCCCGTACTACACCGATTTTGCCATCCGCAATGGCGGCACGGCCACCGGCCTCGATGCCACCTGGCTACGCCTCGACATGGGCTGGGCCTTTGACTCGCGTGATTCGGTGCTGAACCCGACCAAAGGTTCTTTACAGCGCCTCTATGGCGAGATCGCCCCCGGTCTGGGCGATGACCTCAAGTTCTACAAGATCAACTATCAACACCAATGGCTAAAACCCTTGCCGTGGACCAACTCCACCCTGCTACTCAACGGTCAGGCCGGTTATGGCGGCGGCATTGGCGGTAGCGAACTGCCCTTCTGGCGCAACTTCTATGTTGGCGGCATCGGTTCGGTACGCGGTTTCCAAAACGGCTCTTTGGGCCCCACGACCACCGACAGCAGCGGCAACATCGTCTCGCTCGGTGGCAACAAACAACTCATCGGTAACGCCGAGGCCATCTTCCCCTTCCCCGGCTCGGGTCAAGACAAACAACTGCGCCTCTCCGCCTTTGTCGATGTCGGCGCAGCCTATGCGGACACCTATTCATTCGCTGATCTGCGCGCCTCGACCGGCATGGCCGTCACCTGGATGTCGCCGATGGGCCCGATCAAGCTCAGCATTGCCACGCCGTTGAAGAAACTAAGCACCGATAAAACCGAGTCCTTCCAATTCCAGATGGGCTCGGCGTTTTAACCCCTAAGAGGAGACTATTATGAAATTCATATACGCCGTACTGGCCATGGCCGCGTTAAATGGCTCGGTGTACGCCGCCGAGCTACACATCGGCTATGTCAATATTGATTACCTCCTGCGCGACTCGGCAATAGCGCAAAAGGCCGGCAAAAAACTCGAAAAGGAATTCACGGTACGCGAGCAAGAATTAAACAAAAAGATCAAACACGCCCGCGACCTGCAATCCGCCCTCGAAAAAGACAGCCTGACCTTATCAGAGACCGAACGCGCCAAACGGCAACGCGAACTCGCCGCACAGGGCCGTGAGCTTGAGAACGACAAACGCGCCTTCCGCGAAGACTTGGGCCAACGCCGCAACGAAGAACTAGGCGCCTTCCAAGAACGCGCCCGCAAGGCCATCCTCGAGATCGCCGAGAGAGAAAAATTCGACATCATCTTCGAAAATGCCGTCTATGCCAGTCCTAAGGTAGATATCACGCCACGCGTCATCAAGGCCCTTGATCGCTGAACCCGCCGCAGCCATGATGATGCTGACGCTCTCCGAGATCGCGACACAGCTGCATCTTGAAGCCATAGGTATCGCCACGCTGACAGGGGTCGCCCCCTTAGATACGGCTACGCCCCTGCAACTGAGCTTCGTGACCTCGATGAAACACTGGCCACGCGCCATGGCCAGTCACGCGGGGGCCTTAGTCATCCCGCCGACCTTGTCCATTAAGATCGACAGACCCACCCTCATCGCCGCTAATCCCCTCGCCGCCTTCGCCCGTATCACCGCCCTCTTCCACCCCGAACCCGCGCTAACCGCCGGCATCCACCCCAGCGCGGTTGTGCACCCCACGGCGCAGATCGGCGCTGGCTGCGAGATCGGCCCTCAGGTGGTCATCGAGGCCGGTGTGCAGATGGGCGCGAACACACGCATCGGCGCCGGTTGCGTGATCGGCGCGAATTGCGAGATTGGGCCTGATTGCCGATTATTTCCCAAGGTGATTTTCTATGCCGACACCCAGATCGGCGCACGCGTTCGCATCCACAGCGGCGCGGTCATCGGCTCTGATGGTTTTGGCAATGCGCTGGAAGACGGCCACTGGGTCAAGATCCCGCAGATCGGCCGCGTCATCATCGGCGACGACTGCGAGATCGGCGCCAACACCTGCATAGACCGAGGCGCGTTGACGGACACCGTCATCGGCAACGGCGTTAAGCTCGACAACCTGATCCACATCGCCCACAACTGCATCATCGGCGACGACACCGCGATGGCCGCCTGCGTTGGCATCGCCGGCAGCACACGCATCGGCCAGCGTTGCCAGATCGGCGGCGCGGCGATGATCATCGGTCACCTCACGATCGGTGACGAGGTGATGGTCTCGGCCGGCACCTTTATCGCCAAATCACTCCCCAAGGCCGGCGTTTACACCTCGGTGCAACCGCAACAACCGCATGCCGAGTGGCTCAAAAACATCGCCCACCTGCGTCACCCCGACCGCCTCGTCGATCGTGTGCGCACACTTGAAAAAGCAGAAAAACCACTCTCATCTAAGGAATCCTCATGAATATTACCGAGATCATGAAACACCTGCCGCATCGTTACCCCTTTTTACTGATCGATCGGGTTACGGAACTCGTGCCGGGTGAGCGCATCGTCGCCCTCAAGAATGTCACCATGAACGAGCCGCACTTCCCCGGCCATTTCCCCCAGCACCCCGTCATGCCGGGTGTTCTCATCATCGAGGCGATGGCGCAGGCCGCCGGTCTGTTGGCCTTTCAATCCTCCGCCGAGCCGGTCGACGAGAACACCATCGTCTATTTTGTCGGCATCGACGGCGCGCGTTTCAAGCGCCCGGTCGTGCCTGGCGATCAACTCATCATCGAGGCCAGCATCACCGCCCACAAGCGCGGCATCTGGAAATTCACCGCTAAGGCGATGGTCGATGGCCAACTGGCGACCGAGGCAGAGTTAATGTGTACCCTCAAAAAGATAGGCTAAGACGATGATACACAAGACGGCGATCATAGACGCCAAGGCGCGCATCGGCGCGAATGTGCGTATCGGCGCCTTCAGCCTCATCGGCCCCGATGTCGAGATCGGCGACGACTGCGAGATTGCTCATCATTGCGTCATCGAAGGTCACACGACGCTCGGCCGTGGCAACCGCATCTTCGCCTTCAATGCCCTCGGGGGCGAACCGCAAGATAAAAAATACGCCGGCGAACCGACGCGACTCGAGATCGGTGACCGCAACATCGTGCGCGAATATTGCACCTTCAACACCGGCACGGTGCAAGATGGCGGCGTCACCCGCATCGGCGACGACAACTGGATCATGGCCTATGTCCATGTCGCCCACGATTGCCAGCTCGGCCACCACATCGTGATGGCCAATAACGCCACCTTGGCGGGCCATGTCCATATCGGCGACCACGCCATCTTGGGCGGCTTTGTCGGCATCCACCAGTTCTGCCATATCGGTGCGCATTGCATCTTGGGCATCGCCTCCGTCATCCGCCAAGATGTACCGCCCTACCTCACCGTCGCCGGCAACCCTGCCGCGCCGCACGGCATCAACAGCGAAGGGCTAAAACGACGCGGCTTTAGCGTGGAGGCCATCGCCGCGATCAAACGCGCCTACAAGGTGGTCTATCGCAACGGTTTATCACTCGCCGAGGCGCAAGCCGCCTTGGCCGAGATGGTCGCCAGCACGCCTGAGATTGCACCGTTTCTGGCCTTTATCGCCCAATCTGAACGCGGCATCCTGCGCTAATCGCCGATGACCAAGGTATGCATCGTTGCGGGTGAGGCCTCCGGCGACCTCATCGCCAGCGCCCTGATCAAGGCGGTCAAGGACGCTGGGTTCGCCGTCGAGATCGAAGGCATCGCCGGCCCCAAGATGCAAGCCGCAGGCGCAAAGACCTTATTCCCCATGGCGGCCCTCTCGGTGCGCGGCTATGTCGAGGCCTTGTCTGCCCTGCCGCGCATCCTAAAGATCCGCCGTCAATTGATCGCCCATTGCCTGAGCCAACGGCCCGACCTCTACATCGGCGTGGACGCGCCCGACTTCAACCTGGGCGTTGAAAAACGCCTAAAACGCGCCGGCATCCCCACCGTGCATTTTGTCAGCCCCGCTGTCTGGGCGTGGCGACCGGAACGGCTAGCCCAAATGCGTGCCGCCGCCGACCATACCCTGCTCATCTTCCCGATGGAGGCCGCCTTGTACCAAAAGGCGGCGATCCCCGCGACCTATGTCGGCCACCCCTTCGCCCATAGACTACCGCTGCCCAATCAAAAAGCGGCCCGCGAACGGCTCAAACTTCGTGCAGAGACACGCTATTGCGTCTTGATGCCGGGCAGTCGCGTCGGCGAGATCAATGCCTTGGCGGAGGCCTTCATCCTAGCCGCCAAGGCCTTACACGCCCGCCAACCCGAGGTGCAGTTTTTAGTCCCCTTGGTGACCCGCGAGACGCTGACCCTGTTTGAGGCGACCTTAAGCCGCCTCGATGCCTGGGGCCTGCCGATTCGTATCCTTTTTGGCCACGGTCAAGATGCGTTGGAAGCGGCCGATTGCGCCCTCATCGCCTCCGGCACGGCCACCTTAGAGGCCACCCTCATGGCCTGTCCCCATGTCGTCGCCTACAAAGTGCCGTGGCTGACCGCGTGGATCATGCGTCGCAAGGCCAAGCTCAAACGCGGCCAAACGCCCGTCGTCGCCCTGCCCAATATCCTAGCGGGTCGTCCTATCGTGCCTGAGTTCCTGCAAGCGGCCGCCACCCCCCTGGCCTTGGCCGCGGCCTTAGAACAACTACTGACCGATCCCGTCACGGCCAGCGCGCAACGCGAGGCCTTGGCCGCCCTGCGCCACGACCTGACCCGCGACACGCCGCGTCTGCTGGTTGAGGCCTTAAAACCATTTTTGCCATGCCGTTGATCTGCGGCGTGGACGAGGCCGGGCGCGGCCCCTTGGCCGGCCCGGTGTGTGCGGCGGCCGTCATCCTTGACCCCGCGCGCCCCATCGTGGGGCTCAAAGACTCCAAGAAACTCTCCGCCAAACGGCGCGCGACCTTGGCCTTGGAGATCAAAGAACACGCCTTGAGTTGGTCTATCGCTTGGGCCAGCGCGGCGGAGATCGATGCGATCAACATCTTGCAAGCCACCCTGCTCGCCATGCAACGCGCCGTGGAAGGATTGGCGATACGCCCGGAACAGGTCTTAGTCGATGGCAATCAATTACCTAAACTGACCCTCCCCGCCCGCGCCATCGTCAAGGGCGACGCGCTAGAACCATGCATCTCCGCCGCCTCCATCCTCGCCAAGACCGCGCGCGATGCGCTGATGCTAGACTTCGCGCAGCAGTATCCGCAGTATGGGTTTGAGCGTCATGCCGGTTATCCGGTGCCCGATCATCTCAAAGCCTTAGAGACGCATGGCCCCTGTCCCGAACATCGGCGCAGCTTCGCGCCGGTTAAGCGATTGATCTAATAGATCAATCGCTGCCAAATAGGTCGCGCGTATAGACCTTATCGACGACATCGTTTAGTGGGTCGCACATGCGATTGGCGACGATGACATCGGCCTCTCGTTTAAACGCCGCCAAGTCCTTGACCACCCGTGAGTGGAAAAACTCCACCTCGTGTAGCTCGGGTTCGTAGATGATGACCTCGACGCCCTTGGCCTTGATCCGTTTCATGATGCCTTGAATCGACGAGGCGCGGAAGTTATCCGAACCGGACTTCATGATCAAACGATGGATGCCGACCACCTTGGGTTTGCGGGCGAGGATGCTGTCGGCAATGAAGTCCTTGCGCGTGCTGTTCGCCTCGACAATGGCGTTGATCAGGTTTTGCGGCACCTCGCTGTAGTTGGCGCGCAGTTGCTTGGTGTCTTTGGGCAGACAATACCCGCCATAGCCAAACGAGGGGTTGTTGTAATGACCGCCGATACGCGGGTCTAGGCCGACGCCCTCGATGATCTGGCGTGAGTCGAGTCCGTGCGAGGCGGCGTAGGTATCGAGTTCGTTAAAATAGGCGACGCGCATGGCGAGGTAGGTGTTGGAAAATAGCTTCACCGCCTCGGCCTCGGTGGAGTCGGTGAACAACACCGGGATATCGGTCTTGATCGCGCCTTCCTTTAACAGGCCGGCAAAGACCTCGGCGCGCGCCGAGCGTTCGCCGACGATGATGCGCGAGGGGTGGAGGTTGTCATAGAGCGCGCGGCCTTCACGCAGAAACTCGGGCGAAAAGATGAGGTTGGGGCAGTTAAACTCGGCACGGATCTTGGCGGTATAGCCCACCGGCACGGTCGATTTGATGATCATCACCGCGTCCGGGTTGATCGCCATGACATCGCGGATCACCGCCTCGACCGAGCGGGTGTTGAAATAATTGTTGGCCGTGTCGTAATCGGTCGGCGTCGCAATGACGACAAAGGCCGCGCCGGTGTAGGCATCGTGTTTATCCAGCGTGGCGCGAAAATTAAGCGGCTTGTTCTTGAGAAAGTCCTCGATCTCGGTATCGGCGATGGGCGATTCTTTCCGCCCTAGCATCGCCACCTTCTCGGGCACAATGTCGAGCGCGACGACCTCGTGGTGCTGTGCCAATAACATGGCGTTCGACAATCCAACATAACCGGTACCGGCAATAGCGATCTTCATAGGGTGCTCTCGTTACGAATCGTTTAAAGGGGCTTCTATAAGCACCTCTTCGTCATTCCGGCGTAGGCCGGAATCCAGTAAATACTAGCCACTGGATTCCGGGTCAATCCTGGAATGACGATTTATAGAGGTGCCCTTGAGTATAAGACACAGCCTAGGGCGTTGTCTGTATCTGTTGCTGCGCCACGCGCAGATCGCCCCACGCCGCCTTTTTATACGCCGGACTACGCAGCAGATACGCGGGGTGATAGGTCACCACCAGCGGCACGCCTTGATGACGATGCACCGTACCGCGCAGGTCTTCAAGGACGGCCTGCGTGCCCAAGACGGTCTGTGCAGCCGCTTGGCCAAAGACGATGATCACCCGCGCAGGGGTGTGTTGTAAGGCGGGTTTCATGCCGTCCGCCCCGATAATGACCACCGTCGCATTCTCCCCGCGCCGTAGCCCTATCGCCGCCAACATCGCCACTAATAACGCCTCTGCCGCAGCATCGGTCATGCGCGCATCGCCGATCACCACGGCATCTAGCACGGCAATAGGCTGTCCTCCGGTCTCCTGTCCAGTGTCATCTGAGCGATCGCGTTGCCGCCAGATCGGCCATAGGCCCAAGGCCTCTAAACGCGCGGTCTGCGTCATGCCGGATACCTCATCACCACGGCCTCTTCGCGTCCATCGGCGGTCGGATAATAATCGCGCCGCCGGCCGATCTCGCAAAAGCCTAAATCGGTATAAAGATGGATCGCCGCCGCGTTCGACGGGCGTACCTCCAATAGCAGACTCGTCAACGGGCCATGTCCAGATCCCAGCATGTCTGGCAGGCCCATCATCAAATGGTGCATCATCTGCCGCCCCAAGCCCCGCCCCTGCGCCTCGGGCGCGACGCAACAATTCAACACATGCGCCTCGTCCACCATGCTGGCCACGACGCTATAGCCCTGGATCGTGTCATCTTCTAACAAGACCTCGCATAAATAGCCCGAGGTCAGGCAATCGGCGAAGTTACCCACCGACCACGGAAACGGATAGGCTGCGCACTCTATCGCGTGAACCTGCGCGAGATCGTCCGTTTGCATGGGGCGAAACGCGATGCTCATCCGTGCTCCCCCTTTTTGAGCGCGACCTTGTTGCGCACATAGATAGGCTCGGCGGTCTCAGCCGGTCGACCTTCGCCCGCCGCCAAACGCGGTGCGGCTAAGTGGGCGATCTGTGCCGCGCTGGGGTAACGCACATCGCTCAAGGTGTAATCATGATCGGCGCCATCGGAACACGCGGCCCAGGCGGCACGCAATTCGGCCTCATAGGCGGCAAAGCCCGTCCCGGCGATGTACGCGCCGGCAGTTGGCGGCGGCACTAGGCCCGGTTTCAACACCGCCGGCGCGGCCATCTCGACCCCACCACGATAGCGCGCGACATAGACCTCACCCATCCGGGCATCGAGTAGGGCCAAGACCTCCGTGGACGGTTGCACGGGCACGGCCGCCGCCAAGGCATGCAGGCTGCCGACGCCGATCACCGGACAGCCCACCGCCAAGGCCAGCCCCTGCGTTACCCCACAGGCGATACGCAGGCCGGTAAACGAACCGGGGCCTGCGCCATAGGCGATCGCATCGAGGTCCACATAGCGTAGTCCCGCCTCGGCCAAGAGGTGCTGCGCCATCGGCAAGAGCAGCTCCGAGTGGCGATTGCCCGCATGGGCCTCCTGCAGACGCAACTCACCGTCCAGCCAAAGTGCGGCAGAACACCATTCGGTAGCGGTTTCAAGGGCGAGGAGGATCACGGTCAGCGTAGGGGAAACGGTATGGAGAACACGCGCTATTGTAACGGGTCAGCGGCCCGGCTCGACCACGATGACCTCAAAAAGTAGGCGTTGCCACGGGTCGCGACTGTCCTCCAAGTGCAGGATGCGCGCCTCCAAGGGCGCGCCACGGTCGATCAGACGGGCAAGGTCGAGGTTTTCGATACGCGGCACATGGCCGATCTGCACGCCGCGCCAATCGACCCGCACCGCGCGCGGGTCAAAGGCATTTTCAGGCTCGCGCACGAGGTCGAGCCGGTCGCCCACCCGCATGAGCGGAAATAAGGCGCGCCCCGCGTAGTATTGAAACCCTGCCAAGGGCGAGGTCTGGATGATGATATGGTTCTCTACCCGTGGTGTCCTCTCGGCCCAAGCCCATGAGCACGCTAGCATCAGTAGCGCAACGCAAGCCCTGCTCAAAAACCCCAACCGCACCGTCATCCCGCCGCAAAAAAGGCCACCGCATCGCCTTCTAAGCGCGTGCGGCGCATCGGTGGCAGGGATAGCCAGATGCGTTTTCCGTAAGGCTTTTCAACCAAACGGACATCGCAGATCATCAACACGCCGCGGTCGGCCTCACGGCGGATCAAGCGCCCTGCCCCTTGTTTAAGGCTAATGACGGCCTGCGGCAATTGCACCTCAAAGAAGGGTTTACCGCCCGCCTGTTTGATCTGTTCCATCCGTGCCGCCAACACCGGGTCGTCGGGGGGCTGGAATGGGAGCTTGTCGATAATAACCACCGAGAGCGCCTCGCCGGCCACATCGACCCCCTCCCAAAACGATTGGCTACCGAGCAGGATGGCGTTGGGCTGACTACGAAAGCGTTCCAACAGGGACGAACGGCTGTCCTCGCCCTGCACCAGCAAGGGCCAGTTCAGGCCAGCCTCCGCCAAGCATTGCGTGAGCATACCCTGCGCCTCACGCAAGGCGCGCAGACTGGTAAAAAGCATAAAGGCGTGACCGCGACTAGCCTGTAGTACCGGCCACGCGCGGGCGACCACGGCGGCGGTATAGCCCGGCGTATTCGCCTCTGGCATCCCCTGCGGCACATACAGCAAGGCCTGCCGCTCATAATCATACGGGCTGTCCCAGACCTGGGTGGCCGCATCAGGCAGGCCGATCTGACGCAGATAGTGCGTAAAATCACCGTTCACCGATAAGGTGGCCGAGGTAAAGATCCACGCGCGAGCGGTCCCCTCACCTTGCTCGCTGCCTTTGATGCGGCGCTCGAACTCGCTACCGATATCCAACGGCGTGGCATGCAGGGTCAGTCCATAGGTCGTAATCTCTAGCCAGCGCACCCAATCGGCCCCGCACGCCCCGTCCAGCCAACGCTGCCAACCCTGTTTCGCCTCGGCGCATTGCTCATCCAGACGACCCAGCTCATCGGACCGTTCGGCCTGTGTCGCGATCTCATCGCATAATAAAATCAATCCGCTATAAACCACATTTAATGCGCCTGATTCACTCTCAGCCAGTCGTTCGGCCGGCAGCCGCCCCCCGCTCGTGGGGGCGCTAAAGGCCAAACGCGCGTCTTTTAGCTGTTTTTCCAGCGCGTGGGCGGCCTTGGGTAGCGGCGCGTAATCGGCCGCCGTCACGGCCGCCGCCTCACGCACACTGCGACAGAGGTCCAGCAACTGCCCGGTCGCGATGCGTTCGCCAAAAAACAGCCCGGCGATCTCCGGCAACTGATGCGCCTCGTCAAAGACCACCACCTGCGCGGCGGGCAACAGCTCGCCCGCGCCCTCGTCTTTGAGCCAGACATCGGCAAAAAAGAGGTGATGATTGACCACCACCACATCGGCCTCCATCGCCTGCTTGCGCGCCTTCAGGATAAAACAGTCACGCACATGGGGGCAGTCGCTGCCCAGACAATTGTCGCGACTAGAGACGGCATAGGCCCACGCGACGGAATCCTCACTGACGCTCTGGCAGGCCATGCGGTCGCCGTCCGTCGTGCGGGCGGCAAACTGGGCGATCTTTTTCAGATCGCGTACCTCGGTCGGGGCATGGAAACGCCCCGATTCTAAGGCGCGCCCCAGATGCAAGTGACAGACATAATTGGCGCGCCCCTTCAGCAGGGCGATCGTGATCGGGCGCTGCAAGGCCGCGCGCACCGCCGGTAGGTCACGCTGAAAGAGCTGATCTTGCAGGGTCTTGCTGGCGGTCGAGAGCAAGACCTTACCCCCCGATTGCAAGGCGGGGACGAGATAGGCCAAGGTCTTGCCCGTCCCCGTGCCGGCCTCGACCACCAAGGCCTCCCGTGCGGCGATGGCCGTGGCGATGCGTTCCGCCATCTCGACCTGCTGCGGCCGACTGCGAAACGCGGGGATGACTTGCGCTAACCGGCCATCCGCCGTGAAGAGTGCGGCCACTTCATTTACAACCTCACTTACAACCTCACTCATGACAGCCCAGCCTCGGTCATCCGCAGGGCATCTTCGACATCGACCATCACGGGGCGCGAGACGCCGGGCTCCGGCATGGTCACGCCAATCAGATGCCGCGCCATCTCCATGGTCAGGCGGTTATGGGTAATAAACAGGAATTGCGTCTCGGCCGACATCTTTTGCACCAACCGACAATAGCGTTCCGTATTGCTGTCGTCGAGCGGCGCGTCCACCTCGTCGAGCAGACAAAACGGCGCAGGGTTGAGACGGAACAGGGCAAAGACCAAGGACAACGCCGTCAAGGCCTTCTCACCGCCCGATAAAAGATGGATGGAGCTGTTCTTCTTGCCCGGCGGCTGAGCGATGATGGATAAGCCCGCCTCTAGGATATCCTCGCCGGTCAAGACCAACTGCGCCTCGCCACCGCCAAAAAGTTCGTTAAAAAAGCCCTTGAACTCGACGCTGACGCGGTCGTACACCGCTTGCAATTTCACCCGGCTCTCGCTGTCGATGCGGGCAATGGCCCCTTCTAAGGTCGCTAGCGCCGTCTCTAGATCGGTCGCCTGCGCGTCCAGATAGGCAATGCGCGTCTGCGCTGTCTCTAGTTCGGCCAAGGCCACCATGTTGACCGCGCCCAAGGCCTCGATCTCGCGCCCTAAACGCATGACCGTCTCGGCCAGACGCGGCGCCAAATCGTCAGGGGTCAGGCTGGTGGCGATCGCCGCCTCGCCGCGTGTAGCCAATGCCGTTGCCCACGCCCCCGTCAAGGCGGCGCGCTGCTGCTGGAGCTGCTCGGCATAGGCCGCCGTCTTGATCTGCACCTCTTGTCGTTTGAGTTCCAGCCCTTGCAGGCGCGCGCGCAAAGGCTCCAAGGTCTGTTCGGCGCGACTGCGAGCCTGTTCCAAATTCCGCAGGGCCAGGCCCGAGGTCTCCAAGGCCTCGCGTGCGGCGATGAGCGCGTGCTCGGCCCTAGTGCGGGCATTTAGCGCCAGATCTAGGGCGATCATCGTCTGCGCCTCCGGGGCCATGGCCGCCGCCTCGGCCTGCACCTCTGCGATCCGTGCCTCCAGTTGCTGGGCCTCTCCTAGCCGCCGTTGTGTCTCTGCGTGCAAGCCCTGTGCGCGCAGGGCCAAGGTGTGCGCGTGCATCTGTCCTTGCTGCACAGCCTGTTGCGCCTCCCGCTCCGCCGCACGCCCTTGCACCACCTGCGTCTCAGCCTGTTGCAGTGCCTGGCGTTGCGTGTGTATCGTTGCCTGCTGTGCCGTGTGCGCCGTGTGCGCCTCGGCCTGCTTAGATTCGGCCGCGGTCAGACGGGTCTGTTCATCCTGCTGCTGCTGTGCGATCTCGCCCTGCTCGGTCACGATCTGAGCGCGGCGTGCCGTACTACGCGCGCTGGCCGCACGGGTTTGTTGAACGCGCAACTGTACCTGATGCCCCTGCGTTTGACAGGTGCGCACCGCAGCATCAGCCGCCTCATGCTGTTTACGCGTCGTACTACGAGCCGCCTCGGCCGCCTGTAGTGTTTGGGTCGCGACCACTAAACCCTGACGCAGGCGGGCAAGCTCGACGGCCAGTTCGGCCAGTTCGCGCACCCGGCGCAAGATCCCCGAACGCGCGGGGTCGGGGACATTAAGGGCCACGCCGTGTGCGCTAAGGACATGCCCGTCTCGCGTCACCAAGAGCGCCCCTGCCGCTAACGCGCCGTGTTGTTCCAGTCCTGCCGCGAGATCCTCTACCCCGCCCACCCCCGCCAAGGCCGCGCTTACAAAATTCAACAACCCCGCATCCGTACAACGGACGCGATCAATCAAACGAGGGATGCCCGCAGGCAACGGGATACTATCGATCGCCGCATCCGCTGCGCCATTGGCCAAGGGAAAATCCAGCCGCGCCGTGGGTAGATCATCCAGCCAATCCGAGGCTAGCGGTTGCGCCAAGGCCTCTAGACGCGGCCCCAGGATGGCCTCCACCGCGGTCTCCCAGCGCGGCTCAACGGTGATCAACTGCCAAAGGCGCGGTCCTGCGCCCAGGGCATGGCGCGTCAACCACGCGGCGGTCTGCGCCTCCGCCTGCTCGCCCTGCTGTTGCAAACGCGTGAGGGCCGCATGTTGTGCGTCGCAATGATGGATGGCCCGTTCGGCCTCGACCTGATCGGTGTGCGCGCTACGCCAGTGCGTTTCGGCCTGAAGAAACGCCTGCCGAGCGGTCAGGGCCGTGGTCTCAGCCTGCGCCAAGGCCGCCTCGGCCGTCGTCTGCGCGGCCTCTAGACGCGCCTCTTCAGCCGCATCTGGCGCAGGCAAGGCCGCAAGCTCTTGATCTAAACGCGCCCGCCGTTGCAGGAGTGCGTGCAGATTGCGCTGTGCATGTTCGCCTTGCGTGCGTGCCAAGGCCGTGTCTTGCTGGTGGCCGGCCAACTGGCGTTGACTGGCGGCATGTGCCGCTCGCGCGGCTGAGACGGCGGCATCAAACGCAGACACGGCGGCGCGTTGCGTCTGTAGCGCGGCCGTTAGCGTCACGCTATGCGCCTCAGCCTCGGTCAGGGCGGCCTGCGTGCTTGTTTGCTCCTGCTCGCGGTCGATCCCCTCTGCGGCCAATTGTTGACGGCGGTCTTGGTCTTTTTGCAAGGCCAGCCCCAGGCGTTGTGCGTGGGCACGCAGATGGGTCAACACCTGCTCTAGCCGCGTCACCTCGGCCCCGGTCTCGTAATACGCCGCTTGGGCAAGGTTAAGCGCGCCCGAGCGGCGTTGCTGGTGTTCGCGCTCGGCCTCGGCCTCGGCATGGGCTTGGTGCATCGCGGCCGCACTGGCCTCGATCTCGATCTGCGTCTGGGCGAGGTCTTGGGCGATACGCGCCTCTTTGATCTCGCCCTCGCGGCGTTGTACGAAGGCGCGTTGTACCGCACGCCAGTGCTGCTCGGCCTGAAGCTCAAAGTAACGCCGCGCGACCTCGGCCTGAGCGGACAGGCGTTCGATCTGCGCCCGCAATTCAATACGGACATCGTCCACCCGCGCCAAGTTCTCGCGCGTATCCTTGAGGCGACCTTCGGCCTCGCGCCGCCGCTCGCGGTATTTAGAGATGCCGGCCGCCTCTTCAAGGTGACCGCGCAACTCCTCGGGTCTAGCCTCGATCAGCCGCGAGATCGTCCCTTGTTCGATGATGGCATAGGCATCACCGCCCAAGCCCGTGCCGAGGATGAGGTCGGTGATATCGCGACGCCGCACACGGAGGTTGTTGAGGAAATAGCCGGAATCGCCCTTGCGCGTCAGCACCCGCTTGACAGCGATCTCCGCATACGCGGCCCAAGCCCCTGGCGCGCGTCCATCGCTGTTATCAAACAACAACTCAACGACGGCGCGCGAAGCCGGTTTGCGCTGGGTCGAACCGTTAAAGATGACATCTTGCAAGGTCTCGCCACGCAGTTCGCGTGCCTTGGACTCGCCCAACACCCAGCGCACCGCGTCGATGACATTGGACTTGCCACACCCGTTCGGCCCGACGATACCGGTCAGGTTCGTGCTGGCGGGGATGCTAACCGGATCAACGAAGGACTTGAATCCGGCAAGGTGGATGTGTTTAAGGCGCAAGCGAAGGATATGGATTGGGTATAATCACGCGATTGTAACTTAACCCTTCGTTTTTTTATGTCCACTCACGCCAGCAAGACCCTTGAGACCTTCCCCAACCCACATCCGGCACGGGATTACCATATCCACATGGAGATCCCCGAGTTCACCTGTCTGTGTCCCAAGACCGGACAACCAGACTTTGCGACACTCATCCTAGATTACATCGCCGATCAGGCCTGCGTGGAACTCAAAAGTCTCAAATTGTATATGTGGTCGTTCCGCGCAGAAGGGCATTTTCACGAAGATGTCACCAATCGCATCCTCGACGACTTGGTGTTAGCCACCGCGCCGCGCTTTATGCGTCTGACCGCTAAGTTTTATGTCCGTGGCGGCATCTTTACCAATGTCGTCGCCGAGCATCGTCAGCCCGGCTGGCAACCCGCCCCACGCGTCGAACTAGGTCAGTTTGCGGGCAATTCAAACACGCGGGGTTGAGTAGATGTTGAGTCGGGGTTGAGTAATCCTCGGTGCGACCCGAGATTACCCCGAGATCGCCCGCATCGCCCCTTAGCGAGCTTCGGTCTGTCCTAGCACCTTCGCGTCGATAGAGACCCCCAGATCCGCCTTGGCCGCCGCGACAAAGGCGCGCACCTCGCTCTGCGCCTGCATACGACGCAGATCTTCGCGGATCCGCTCGGCATGTTGCGCTGCCTCGTTACCCGCACTCACCCCGTTGAGGCGATAAAGGCGATAGCCATCGGCCGTGTTCACACCGAGCAGCACCGGCAGGCGTTTCGCCGATTGTTTGAAGATAGCCTTGACCGCCTCCGGTGGCAGACTCAGCGTACGCATACGCGTCAGCGTCAGCGGGGCGCTCCAGCGTGCCATGTCTGTGTTGCTCGCAGCCAAAGCGGCCGTGCCCGCCTTGCGCGCCTCAGCGAGGGCCGCACGCGCGGCCAACTGCTCACGCAATGAGGCCGCGACCTCAGCCAGCGGACGCACGCCTGCCGGTTTGTGTTCCAGCACCCGCGCCGCCACCAAGGTGTTTGGCGCGACCTCGATAGCATCGGTATTGGTCTTTTTAGCAAGACTCTCAGGGGAGAAGATCGCATCCATCAGGCCCGCATGGGCCAAGAAGCTAGGCTCGGCCTGGGCACGGCTGATCCAGCCCGAGGTCTGCACGGTGAGGTTATACGCCTTGGCCACGGCGGCTAGACCATCGGCCTGCTCATAAACCTGATTGGCGAACTTATCGGCCTGTTCAGCAAAACGCCGTTGCGCCTCTTGCGTGCGCCATTCTTCCGTCAACTGCGGCTTCAGGCGTTCAAAGGGCTGCGCCTGCGCGGCACGAATGTCTTCTAGCATCACGATGTGATAGCCAAACTCGCTCTCGACCACCGCGCTGATCTCGCCCTTCTTCAAGGCAAAGGCCGTATCGGCAAAGACCTTAACCATACGGTCGCGGGTAAAGTAACCCAGATCACCGCCGCTCGGCGCCGAACCCGGATCTTGTGAGTGTTTACGCGCCAAGTCAGCAAACTGGGCCGGTGTCTTTTTGACCTCGGCCAAGATCTGCTCGACCGTTTTTTTCGCCTTGCTGCGTTCAGCGGCCGGCTGATCGGCGCGTGAGGCAATCAAGATATGGCGTGCGCGGCGTTGCTCAGGTTCGCTAAAGCGTGTCAGGTTGCTGTCATAAAGCTTACGCACGGCGGCATCATCCACCTTGACCTGCGCCTTGAAGGTATCCAGAGAGAGCAACAGATATTCGACCCGCACCTGCGCCGGGGTCTCAAACTGGGCGCGCTGCGCCTTATATTCGGCCTCCATCGCGGCCGCATCGATCTTCTCTGGGTGACTAAAACGACGCGCGTCAAAGAACTGCTCATTGACCTCGCGTTGTTCCGACAAGGCTGTGACCACGGTAGTGACGCTACCCTCGGCCACCACACCGCCTTCGCGCAGGCCGACCTCAAGTTGGCCGATCTGCATATCGTCTTGCAGTAAGGCCAGCAACTGGGTCTGTGTCATACCCCGATTACGCAGCCAGGACTCCATGCGTGCATTGGAAAATTTACCGCCCTCCTGAAACACAGGGATATCAGCCAAGGCCTGCAACGCCCGCTGCGGGCTAGCTGCGATCCCGCTCTTCTGCGCCGACAACGCCATGGCGCGGGTAGTGATCAACTCATCAAGTACCGCCTGACGGAACTTGGGGTCCTCGGTATTCACCTTGGTATCGCCATTGGCCTCGCGGGCATCCTTCTGATTGCGTAGCGCCAAGAGAAAATCATTCTGGCTAATGGAATGCCCCCCCACCTCGGCCACATCAATCGTTGTCGATCGATCATTGACATAAGAATCAACGCCAAATGCGGCAAAGGTTAGGATGACTAACCCCAAGATAACGCGGGCAATCCAACCCTGCGCACGATCACGAATGGCTTCTAGCATGAGGAGATCCCTTCCCGTAACGACGATAAAAAACAAACGAAAAAAAGGCGAACCTAGGTTCGCCTTTTGAGTGTTGGCGGAGTGGACGGGACTCGAACCCGCGACCCCCGGCGTGACAGGCCGGTATTCTAACCAACTGAACTACCACTCCTAAAATCTTTCGTTGGTGGGTGCTGACGGTCTCGAACCGCCGACATTCTGCGTGTAAGGCAGACGCTCTACCAACTGAGCTAAGCACCCGGTAAAAAGCATTACAACACCTATGCGCCCATGAAAAGAGTCTTTAAGTGCACCTTAAAGGCTCACCTTAAATGCACCCAAAACACCGTATGAAACACCTTCGCGTTGCACCAACCAATCCCGCTAGTTTACCCCATCTTTAAGCGTCTTGCCAGCCCTAAATTTAGGAATTTTTGCAGCCTTGATCTCGACCGCCTCGCCGGTGCGTGGGTTACGCCCTGTACGCGCAGCGCGTTTGCCTACATAAAAACTACCGAAACCCACCAAGGTCACCATGTCGCCTTTTTTAAGGGCCTTTTTGATGGCCTCCATCGCCGCCTCTAAGGCACGACCTGCTGCGGCCTTAGAAAGATCCGCGCCCTCGGCCATGACCTCTACCAGTTCAGATTTGTTCATTTATCGCTCCATTTATGTATTGCCGTTTATGTACAGTAGCATACGCTACAAACCGCTTACCGTAGCGCGAGGATTTTTTACTGCGCCCCGCCCCCTTTGTCAATATTAATCGTTGCGAAGGTTCTTGTAGTCCTTGCTACCGGAGTTTGTAACGATGGATCATGCTACAGACCGAATGGCATCCCTGTGGGGCGGGCTTTAGCCCGCCAACGACGCCAACGCGCTATGGCGGGCTAAAGCCCGCCCCAGAGGGCGAGATCCTATTGTTTCCAGCAGAAACTTACGCAACGATTCATACAGGATACCCCCTAGATCAATGCTGCGTAGCCGGCCGTGCGGCCCGTTTACGGCGTACGACCGCCGGCGTCAACGGCTCTATCGCAACCGCCTCTGCCGTCGGCGTCAACGCCTGCGGTGCACGTTCCAAGGTATGCGTCAGCACCTCATCGATCCACTTCACCGGTACGATTTCCAGATTGTTTTTGATATTGTCCGGCATCTCGACGAGATCTTTGACATTGTCGATCGGGATCAACACCTTCCTGATGCCGCCCCGCAGGGCCGCAAGCAGTTTTTCTTTGAGACCCCCGATCGGCAAGACCTCGCCACGCAAGGTGATCTCACCGGTCATCGCGACATCGCAATTCACCGGGATGCCGGTAAAGGCCGAGACAATGGCCGTGACCAAGGCGATACCCGCCGACGGGCCGTCCTTGGGGGTCGCGCCTTCGGGCAAATGGATATGCAGGTCAGTCTTTTCAAAGGCCTCCGCGCTAATACCCAGACGATCGGCACGGCTACGCACTACGGTACGCGCGGCCTCGACCGATTCCTTCATGACATCGCCGAGTTGGCCGGTGCGGATCGTATTCCCCTTGCCGGGCATCGGCGTTGCCTCGATGGTGAGCAACTCGCCGCCGACCTCGGTCCACGCCAAGCCGGTCACTTGCCCCACTTGGTTGGTCTTTTCGGCCATGCCAAAACTATAACGACGCACGCCGAGGTATTTTTCGAGGTTGCTGCTGTCCACCGCCACCGGCGCCTGTGTCTTGCCCATCTGCAAGGCCGTCGTCACCTTACGACAGATCTTGGCGATCTCACGCTCCAAGGAACGCACGCCCGCCTCACGAGTGTAATAGCGCACGATATCGCGCAGGGCCGATTCATCGACGCTGATCTCCGCCGCTTTCAGGCCATTGTTTTTGATCTGCTTCGACAACAAATAGCGCTGACCGATGTTGATCTTTTCGTCCTCGGTGTAGCCCGAGAGACGAATCACCTCCATACGGTCGAGCAAGGCCGGCGGGATATTCATGCTATTGGCCGTGGCCACAAACATGACATCGGACAGATCAAAATCGACATCGACATAATGGTCTTGGAAGGTGTGATTCTGCTCAGGATCCAGCACCTCCAACAAGGCCGAGGCCGGGTCGCCGCGCATGTCCTGCCCCATCTTATCCACTTCATCGAGCAGGAATAAGGGGTTACGCACACCCGACTTGGTCAGGCTTTGCAAGACCTTGCCCGGTAGCGCGCCGATATAGGTACGCCGATGACCGCGAATCTCCGCCTCATCGCGCACGCCGCCCAAGGCCATCCGCACAAACTTGCGATTGGTGGCCTTAGCGATGGACTCGCCCAGCGAGGTCTTGCCTACGCCCGGCGGCCCCACGAGACACAAGATAGGTCCTTTGAGTTTGTCCACCCGCTGCTGCACCGCGAGGTATTCAACGATGCGTTCTTTCACCTTTTCGAGACCATAATGATCCAGCTCCAGCGTCGCCTCGGCCTTGGGCAGATCTTTACTAATCTTGGTTTTTTTATGCCACGGCAGCTCGACCAAGGTGTCCAGATAGGTGCGCACCACGGTGGCCTCGGCCGACATCGGCTGCATCATCCTCAGCTTTTTAAGCTCCGCCTGCGCCTTTTTCAAGGCCTCTTTAGGTAACTTAGCCGCCGTCATGCGTTTTTCCAGCTCGTCAATCTCCGTGCTTTCTTCCTCGTCGCCGAGTTCTTTTTGGATCGCCTTGACCTGCTCGTTGAGGTAATAATCGCGCTGAGTCTTTTCCATCTGCCGCTTGACGCGGCCACGGATGCG